>JAPPHW010000158.1:0-4588 GCA_028820945.1 Defluviicoccus sp. | reverse complement strand
CTCGCCCGCAGCGGACCGCAGGTCCGCCGTTGTCGATGCGGGCGGGACGCCCGCGCTCCCAGGGACACCCTTGTTCCCGATGGGGCCCCCTGCGCTCCCGGGAACACCCGTGTTACCGACGGGGCCGGCGCGCGGCGTCTCCCTCGCCGCGGGAGTCGGCGGCGTCTCCGGGAGTCTGGTCTGCGCTGCGCCATGGTGCCGCGACGTTCTGGCGAGGTTCTCCGGCACCGCGGCGAGGAGCTGGCGCGTGTACGCGTGCGCAGGTCGCTCCAGCACGTCCTCCAGGGTCCCGGTCTCGACGATGCGTCCTTCGCGCATGACTGCCACGCGGTCCGCGATCCGAGCGACCACGCCGAAGTCGTGGGTGATGAAGAAGAGGCTCATCCCGCGCCGGCGCTTGAGCTCCTGCATCAGGCCCAGGATCTCTGCCTGCACCGTCACGTCGAGGGCGGTGGTCGGCTCGTCGGCGATCAGCAGCCCGGGCCGGCAGGCGATCGCCATCGCGATCATCACCCGCTGGCGCTGGCCGCCGGAGAGGCGGTGGGGATACTCGTCCACCCGCAGTTCCGGGGGCTCGATCCGCACCTCCGCCAGGGCCTCGATCGCCCGGCGCCGCGCCTCATCGTAGCCGACGCCGGGGCGGGCGAGCCGGATCGCCTCGACGATCTGGTCGCCGACGGTGAACACCGGGTTCAGCGAGGTCATCGGCTCCTGGAAGATCATCGCGATGTGCCCGCCGCGCACCTGCATCAGCTCCTCCTCCGGGAGTCGCAGCAGGTCGCGCGGCGCCGCGTCGGTCCGGGGGTCGAGCCGGAACAGGATCTCCCCGTCGCAGCGTTCGGTCAGGTCCGCCGGCAGCAGGCCGATCACCGACAGCGCGGAGACGGACTTGCCGCTGCCCGACTCGCCGACGAGGCAGAAGGTCTCGCCCGCGTCGACATGGAAGCTCGCGCCGTCCACCGCGCGCACCGTCTCGCCGTCGGCGCGGAACCAGGTGTGCAGGTTCCGTACCTGAAGCAGCGGCGCCGCGTTTCGGTCCGGGCTTCGGCGCTCGTTCATCGGCCTCGCATGTCCTCCGAGAACCGGACCACCTGGCACCGGTGGTCGGTCACCGGCTGCCGCGATCGGATCACATCGAGCTCACGGGTAGAGGTCGAAGGGCTGCCCCCGGCTGCTTCTCAGCACGGTGAAATGGCGCCGGTCCAGCGTGACGATGCGTGTCGTACCCATGCGTTCGGCCAGCACGGCCACGGATGCGTCGATCGCGCCGAGCGGCAGGTCGCCATAGCGGCGCACCAGCTCGCCGATTCCGGCCCAGTCCTCCGGTTCCGGCGCCACCACGTGGAAATCGGCGAGGCCCGAGACGAAGCGGGCTTCGACTTCCGGCCCGTGTCGTTGTCCGAGGAAGTAGCACACTTCGGCAACGCAAAGCGCGGGAATGACCTGCGTGAATTCCCGTTGCGTGAGCACCTCCACGCAAGCGGCATGGTCCGGGTCGGCGGCATTCACGGTTGCCAGCAGGGGACCACTGTCAACGATCGCGAGCAATGGTGTCCGCCCAGTTGTCGGCCAGCACGGCATCCAGGGAGCGCGCGCTACTCCCAGGATCGTCGATGATGCCCTGCCATGGAAGTCTCGTGGCCGGAGTTTTGCGGAGATGCCTTTCCAGGGACTCCCGGACTACCGCCGACAGGCTGACGCTTCTGCGTCGGGCTTCATTCCGGGCGAGCTGGGCGAGTTCGTCGGGCAGGGAAATCGTGGTCCGCATGAGCTTTCACCGTGTATGAAGGTATGAAGGCTATCACGGAGGTCATGGGTATGTTGAGAATTGTCTGCCCAATGGAACCCCCAGCGCCGTGAATTGCGGGCTCAGGGCCGCGCCGGGACCTCGGGCGGTCGGGAAATGAGCCACGATGCGGATTTTTTCGCCGACCTGCGAGGGTGGTGGCGCGGCGCGGTCGGGTGGATCAGCTTTGCTCACACTCGAAGAGTGCTTCCGGTTTCGCGTTCCGAATTCCTTCGTCGTTTCTTTCTGCCCGTCGGAAATTGACGTAGCTTGCTTTGCCGCTGGGTCTCATGATCAGGGAATCATCGTAGCCTCCGTTTTCGTGCGGGTTCCAGTCCCAGCGTCGGTTGATGCCCTCTATCCCGAAGGTCGCGATGTGTGTTTCTCCGGCCACGGAGATCGTCCCTATCTCCGTGCCGAGGCTGAGAACCGCCAGCAGCCGTTCGTGTAGCGTCAGCTCGGACCCTTTCGCCGCCTCAAGGATACGCAGGTTGGTGTCCGTGAGTTCCATCAGGAGTTGGACTTTTTCGTCGGATTCGGCGCGTTTCATGGCCTCATCAGCCTCGGGGTTCAATATCCCGAGTCGCACCGCGACCAAGTGAAATCTCTCTGATCGGTCCCAGTCCGATTCGTCGCGACACAACCACCGTTCTTCGCCTCCGCGTTGTTGCTCTGGTCCTGTGGCGGAAGTTCTCGGGCTCGCTTCATCGCGCGTGTTTTCGTTCGCCGCCATCGTGCCGGTGCTCGGCGCGGTCATGGTCGTTTCGCCCGTCACGGACACCTTTCCGTTCCCGGGTGCGGCAGTCGTTTGTGCCGCGGGAGTACCGTATCTCGGGGTCTCTTCGGGTTCAGGGTCGGTGGCGCATCCTGCGAGCACGAGCAGGCTCATGAGCAGTGCGTACCGGGTCATGGCGGGTTACCTCTCGATCAGTTGCTCGCCTGCCTCGCCTGCGGAATGGCAGACGTGGCGATTGTAGTTGAGTCTTTGACTCAAGATACGGATGAAATTTGCGCAATCACGGTTTAGGGATCAAACAACCGGCAACCGAACCTGTCACCCTCGATCAGCCGCCTGCGCGCTGGAGCCGTCGTCCTCAGAGGGTAACCCGACCGCGTCCCGGGACGGCCGACGCCGAACAGGCTTCAACCGCTTCGCCTTACGAGATCCCGGAATGCCCCACTCCTCCCGCCTTGAGCGAGATCAGGAAGCTCTCGCCCCGCCATGCCTGGAACGCCGCGATGCGCTCGGCCCGTGCCTTCGTCGGCGTCGCGCCGTCGAGGTACTGGAAGGCGATGCCCGCGCCGGCCACGTACTCCTCGACCAGCTTCAGGTGCTTGACGACCTGCGAGAGCATCAGGACCTTGTAGCGGTTCGCGAGCAGCTCGTCCAGGGTCTCGGCGAAGGTGGCGAGGTTGGAACTCGCCGGCGCCCCGGTGTCCTGCACGAGGCGGGGGTTGCAGAACGCGAGCTGCAGCCGCGTCAGGTGCGCGGGTAGCTCCAGCCGACCGGCACGGGCGCCGATGCCCGAACTTGGGCCTTGACCCACGCCTGAATGCACACCCGAGTCCGCCCCGCCCCCACGGATCATCGATCTCAGCCTCATGCGGGGCATGAGGGCCTGCGTGCAGTGCGCATCAGTCGCGGGTGCGCATCGTAGTGCGCGCACCAGCATTGCCCAGCGTCCCCATGTGCACAGCACGGACGCCATTCTTTGCGGGCTAGTCGAACGCTTCGAGGACCGCATCGAGCGCCGCCTCGTGCTCGCCCGTCTCGAAGAACAGTCCGTTCGGGCGCTCCTGGCCCGCCAACACCTCCTCCGGGTAGCGCCAGTCGTGGAACGCGGTATCGTGTGCCTCAAGTACCTCGGCCAACCGGGAGTGTCCCGAAACCGTCTTCGACGGGTACGGGCGGAGTGCCGTGCCGGCCGTCTCGTCGAGGCATTTCCGTACCGCTTCGGGCAGCGCCTCGTAAAGCGCCAACAGACGATGCGTGCGCGTCGCCTTCTTCCCCGTTGTGCGTAGGTGCCATGCTTTGAGCGCGCGCTCCATCGCGAACGCGAGCAGCATCGGAGCGGCATGGCTCGACCGGTATTGCGGGATTTCGCGGGCGACGCTGTGCAGTGCACGGAGCTTCCCGGCGGATTCCGCCATCAGATACGCGATGTATCGTGTGTCGTCGGTTCCCCGCCATTGGAGGGCCGTCGCTTGCGGGGCGTGAACTCGCGTCACCTCTCCGATCCCGACCCCTTCCCGCGACTCGTTGACCCACTTCCTTTCCCTGTCCATGCCTTGGCCTTTGTCCTCGTTCCGTTCGCCTTTCGCCACGTCCCTTTCACCCCCCGAGCAGGCGCGAGCTTCTTCGTAAGCGTTGCGAGCGCCCCACCTTACGTTGGTTTCGCTGCTGGCGTTGGATGATCCTCTCACATGGGAGGATCATGCGATTCAAGACCGGGGTTGGTGCAACTGGATCCGGACCGCTGGGGATGACCGCAGGTCAGTGTAGGCTGCGGGTTTACCATGGGAGTGGAGCGAAGTGAGCGAGCACGAACAAACCGCATTGCAAGACGGAGGAGAACCGGGCCAATCACGACCCCAGAAAAAAACGCCCGATTCGATCCCACTGTGGAGGAGGATCGTCGAAGGAACGATGATTGGCGTGGCAGCCGGGATCATGGTGGGCCTGATCGGGTTGCTGAGCAACTCGCTACTGGATGATCACAAGAGGCGGGAACAGATCGACCATATGCGAGGTCTGGTAACGAAGTGGGGGGAGGAATTCCACAAGGCCCCGGATCCGCATCC
>JAPPHW010000118.1 GCA_028820945.1 Defluviicoccus sp. | reverse complement strand
TTGTTGGGGGGGGGGGGGGGGGGCGGGGCGGGCGGGGGCATCTCCCGCGGGCCGGCCCCCGCGGCGGGCCCCCCCCCCCACGCCGGGCTGTTTTCGGAACTGATCGAAACGCTGAACGGCGGCGAACCGGCGGCGGTGGAAAGCCTGTCCGACCCGGCCGGTCTCGATCTCGCGATGATGCGGGCCGCCAATATTCCCCTGCCCGCCGACGTCCTGAGTTCCGACCGGCCGGCGGTTCTGCGTACCGTGGTCAGGAGCCCGAACGCGGATCTCGATCTGCGTCTCGAAGCGGGGGAACGCGCCTTTCTCTACGGCGCCATCGGCGCGGACGGGCTGGGCGAGCTCTACGCCGCGGTGGAATGGTCGGAGGCCGAGCTGAACGACCCCGTGTCGACCGCGGAAGGCACATGGGGATCCCGCAGCCGCGCGCTGCTGTTGCGGGCGGCGGCGGCCGCGGAGAGCCCTTCCATGAAGGCCCTGATCCTCAGCCGCACCTTCGGCCTGGCCCGGGAAAAGGGGGGGCGCGACATCGTCGCCGGAGCCAGCGTGCCGATATTGATATCGATCCCGCCCGACCCCGCGCTCGCCTGGTTCGCTCCGGAGGCGGTGTCCGCCCTGTTGGCGACGAACCGCGTGGAAGAAGCGCGTGCCTGGCTCGGGATGACCGGCGGCGGGACGGAGACGGGACCGCAAACGAGCAGGACCGCGGCCCGGTTGTGGGCGCTCCGCCTCCTCGCCGCGCCGGAGATCGAGTCGGCGGCGGTCGACGAGCAGGCCATGCGGATATGGCGAGACGCCGCCTATGGGAACGATACCGGGGCGGCACGCCGGGCGACGGTTCTCGCCTTCACGCTCCTCGAGGCGATGGGCGTCGAACCCGGCGCCGGGCGATGGGGCGAGCTGCTCGCCGAAGGCCTGCCCGCCCGCGTTCCGGCCCCGAACGTCGCCTGGACCCGCGCCCTCGACGAGGCTTCGGCCGACGGGCGGGTCGGCGAGACGGTCCTGATCGCGCTGCTCGGCCTCTCGGGCTCCAACGCCGACCCGCCCGGCCCGGCGGCGATCCGAAAGGCGGTGGAGAGCCTGCGGCGGATCGGACTCGATTCGGAGGCACGGGCGCTCGCGCTCGAGACCGCTGTCGCCCACGGGCTGTGACGGGCATGGCGGGCGAGGCCCGGCACCTCGATTCGTTCCTGGAGATGATGGCGGCCGAGCGAGGCGCGGCAGGCAACACCGTCGCCGCCTATCGCCGCGACGCCGAGGATTTGCTGCGGTTTCTCGCCGCGCTGACCGACTGCCCGACCCTTGCGGAGGTGGAGGACCGGCATATCCGGCTCTACCTCTCGTCGCTTGCCGCACGGGGGCTTTCGGCGCGGACCGTGTCGCGGCGGGTGGCCGCGCTCCGGCAGCTCTTCGGATTTCTGATCGCCGAGGGCGTGCGCGACGACGACCCGTTCGCGCGGATCGATGCGCCGCGGCGCGGCCGCCCTCTTCCGTCCCTGCTGAACGAGGACGAGGTCGCGCGCCTCCTCGCCGCCGCCAGGGCGCGCCCGGGCATCCGCGGGCTCCGGCTGCACGCGCTGCTGGAACTGCTTTATGCGAGCGGGCTCAGGGTCAGCGAGCTGGTTTCCCTTCCGGTGGGTGCGCTGGCGGGCGACCGCAACCTGATCTCGGTCCGCGGCAAGGGAGCCAAGGAACGGCTGATCCCGATCGGCGAACCCGCCCGGGCGGCCGTCGCGGCCTACCTGCCCCATCGCCGCAAATTCGCGCCCGGCGGGGCGGCATCGAAGTTCCTGTTCCCTTCGCGGTCCCGGGAGGGGCATCTCTCGCGATCCCATTTCGCCCGCGAACTCAAGGTCTTGGCGGGAGAATGCGGCCTTGACGCGACTCGCATCTCGCCGCATGTACTTCGACATGCGTTCGCGACCCATCTGCTTGCCAACGACGCCGACCTCAGAAGCGTTCAGCGGATGCTGGGCCACGCCGATCTCGCGACCACCGAAATCTATACCCACCTCGTCGACGAACGGCTCAAGCGGCTGGTCCAGGTCCACCACCCCCTGGCGAAGGGCGACTAGGCGGTGAGCGAGCGAGGCATTCCGAGCTTTCTGGATTTCGAGCGCCCGATCGCCGAGCTCGAAGGCAAGATCGAGGAACTCCGCCATCTCGGCGACGCAAACGATTTCGAGATCGCGGACGAGGTCCAGCGGCTGCAGCAGCGGATCGAGCGCTTGCTGCGGCAGACCTACGGCAAGCTCACGCCGTGGCAGATCGTCCAGGTCGCGCGACATCCGTCGCGGCCGCATTGCGTGGACTATCTCCGCGAACTGTTCGACGGATTCCGGACGCTCGCCGGGGATCGCCTCTACGCCGAGGACGCCGCGATCGTCGGCGGGATCGGCCGGTTCCGGGGCCGGTCGGTCGTCGTCATCGGCCAGGAGAAAGGCGCCGAGATCGAGTCGCGGATGAAGCATAATTTCGGCATGGCCCGGCCGGAGGGCTACCGCAAGGCGCAGCGGCTGATGCGCCTGGCGGACCGGTTCGGGCTGCCGGTGGTGACGCTCGTCGACACGCCCGGCGCCTATCCGGGGATCGGCGCGGAGGAGCGCGGCCAGGCCGAGGCGATCGCCCGGTCGATCGAGACCTGCCTGTCGTTGCGCGTGCCGCTGGTCAGCATCGTGATCGGAGAGGGCGGTTCGGGCGGCGCGATCGCGATCGCCGCCGCCAACACGGTCCTGATGCTGCAGCACTCGATCTATTCGGTCATCTCGCCCGAAGGCTGCGCGTCCATTCTCTGGCGCGACGGCGACCACGCGCGCGAGGCGGCGGAAGCGCTCAAGCTGACGGCGGAGGACCTGCGGGAGCTCGGTGTCGTCGATACCGTCATCGAGGAACCGCTGGGCGGCGCGCACCGCGCACCGGCGGACACGATCGCCCGCGTCGGCGACGGGCTGGCCGCGGCGCTCGACGGGCTGGTCGGGATGGACTCCGACGCGCTGGCCGATCACCGGCGCCGGAAGTTCCTCGAGATGGGGACGGCTTCGCTTTCCTGAGGCGGCGGGGTCAGGCGACCCGGCCGTGGCAGTGCTTGTATTTCTTGCCCGACCCGCAGGGGCAGGCGGCATTGCGCGGAACCTTGCCCCAGGTCTCCGGATTTTGCGGGTCGAGATGGCGGCCGAGCGGTTCGTAGAAAGTCCATCCGGGCGGCACCTCGTCGACCGCGCCGGCAAGCGCGGCGCCGCGCGGGGCCGGACCCTGCGCGAGAGCGGCGGCCGGGTGCAGCCCGTCCGGCTCCCCGCCGGAAAGCGCGCCCGCCATGGCAGGGTCGTCGCGGCGTTCCACGATCCCCTCCTGCTCGCCGCGCGGCGTCATTTCCCCGGGGTCCCGGATCTCCAGGTCCAGATGGCACATAACCGACGTGGTCGTCTCGCGGAGCTGTTCCAGCATCGCATTGAACAGGTCGAACGCCTCCCGCTTGTACTCGTTGAGCGGGTCCTTCTGACCGTAGGCGCGCAGCCCGATGCCCTGGCGCAGGTGGTCGAGCCCCAGCAGATGCTCCTTCCATGTCTGGTCGAGGAGCTGGAGAAGGATGCTCTTTTCGGCGAGGCGCATGATCGCCGGCGTGTAGTTGGCCGCCTTTTCCGCCATCAGCCGGTCGCCCTCGGCGATCATCCGCTCGGCGATCTCCTCGTCGGCGATTCCCTCTTCCTTGGCCCAGTCGGCGACTGGCAGGTCGCGGCCGAGGAGGCGCAGCCCCTCCTCGTGCAGCGTGTCCACCTCCCACTGCTCGGCATAGGCGCGTTCCGGGATGCAGCGCGAGACCGCGGTCCGGATCGCCTCGTGGCGCATGTCGGCGATCGTCGACGACACGTCCGTGGCGGTCATCAGGTCCTTGCGCTGGTCGTAGATCACCTTTCGCTGGTCGTTCATCACGTCGTCGAACCGGAGCAGGTTCTTGCGGATTTCGAAGTTGCGCTCCTCGACCTTCTTCTGGGCCTTTTCCAGCGCCTTGTTGATCCAAGGATGGACGATGGCCTCGCCCTCTTCGAGGCCGAGGCGGCGCAGCATGCCGTCGATCCGCTCCGAACCGAAGATCCGCATCAGATCGTCCTCGAGCGACAGGAAAAAGCGCGATTGGCCGGGATCGCCCTGGCGGCCGGAGCGGCCGCGCAGCTGATTGTCGATGCGCCGCGCCTCGTGGCGCTCGGTGCCGATCACGCAGAGCCCGCCGGCCTCGATCACGATCTTCCGGTTGGCCTCCACCTCGGCCTGGATCCGGGCACGGGTCTCGGGTTCCTTCTTCTCGCGCTCGGCGTCCGACCCGAGCGCGGCGAGCTCCTGCACGACACGCATGTCGGCATTGCCGCCCAGCTGGATGTCGGTGCCGCGCCCGGCCATGTTGGTGGCGATGGTGATCGCGCCGGGCTGGCCCGCCTGGGCGATGATATAGGCCTCCTGCTCGTGGTAGCGGGCGTTGAGCACGCTGTGCTCGATCTTGCTCTGGTTGAGCATGCCGGAGAGGAGCTCGGATTTCTCGATCGAGACGGTGCCCACGAGCACCGGCTGGCGGCGGGCGCGGCAATCCTCGATCATCGCGAGGATCGCCTTGTTCTTCTCCTCGGCCGTGCGATAGACCTCGTCGTCCTCGTCGTCGCGGATGCACAGCTCGTTGGTCGGGATCTCGGCGACCTCGAGGCCGTAGATCTCCGCCAGCTCCGCCGCCTCGGTCATCGCGGTGCCGGTCATCCCGGCGAGCTTGGGGTAGAGGCGGAAATAGTTCTGGAAGGTGATCGAGGCGAGGGTCTGGTTCTCGGCCTGGACCTCGACGCCCTCCTTCGCCTCCAGCGCCTGGTGCAGGCCCTCCGAGAAGCGCCTGCCCTCCATCATGCGGCCGGTGAATTCGTCGATGATGACGATGCGGCCGTCCTTGACGATGTAGTCGGTGTCGCGCTCGAACAGCGCATGCGCCCGCAGCGCCTGGTTGACGTGGTGCACCACCGAGATATTGGAGATGTCGTAGAACCCCGCGCCCTTGAGGAAGTCGCCCTCGACGAGCAGCGCTTCGATCTTCTCCGAACCCGCCTCGGTCAGGGCGACGGTGCGCTGCTTCTCGTCCTTCTCGTAGTCGTCGGGTCCGAGCTCGGGGATCAGCTTGTCCACCCTGCGGTAGAGATCGGTCGTATCGTCGGTCGGCCCGGAGATGATCAGCGGGGTCCGCGCCTCGTCGATGAAGATGTTGTCCACCTCGTCGACGATCGCGTAGTGGAAGGGCCGTTGGACCATCTCGTCCATCTGGAACTTCATGTTGTCCCGGAGATAGTCGAAGCCGAATTCGTTGTTGGTGCCGTAGGTCACGTCCGAGGCATAGGCGGCGTGGCGCTCGGTATCGGTGAGCCCGTGGACGATGCAGCCGACCGACAGGCCGAGGAATTCGTAGATCTGGCCCATCCACTCGGAGTCGCGCCGGGCGAGATAGTCGTTCACCGTCACCACGTGCACGCCCTCGCCCGCGAGCGCGTTGAGATAGACGGGAAGCGTCGCCACCAGCGTCTTGCCCTCGCCGGTCTTCATCTCGGCGATCATGCCGCGGTGAAGCACCATGCCGCCCATCAGCTGGACGTCGTAGTGGCGCTGTCCGAGAGTGCGCTTGGCCGCCTCGCGCACCGTGGCGAAGGCGTCGTAGAGAAGGTCGTCGAGCGCCTCGCCGCCCGCCAGTCGCCCGCGCAGCCAGTCCGTGCGCGCCTTGAGCGCCTCGTCGGAAAGGGCCTCGACCTCGGGTTCGAGCGCGTTGATCGTCTCGGCTTCTTGCGCCAGGCGCTTCATCAGGCGCTCGTTGGCGCTGCCCATCAGGCTTTGCGCGATACGGCCGAACATCGGGATTCCTCGGACCAACCTGTCGGGTGCGTCGGGACGGGCGCGTTCCCGAAGTTCTCCACAGATAGGCAGACCTCGGAGCGCTGTCAACGAAGCCATGGACGCGCCGCCGCCGCGAATCCCGGGCCGGAACGCGATGGACAGCGCCGCGCGGGCGGGGCATAAGCCTGCGATCCGACAACCCCTTCATCGGGAACACTACGCTTTGGCGAATATTTCCCCCCTGGCGCCGGACAGTTTCCCGGTGCTGAAACCGGTCGCGGGCGTCCGGCTGGCCGCCGGCGCAAGCGGCGAACGCTATGTCGGGCGCGACGACCTGCTTCTGGTCGATCTCGCCCGCGGGACGGCCGTGGCAGGCGTCGTCACCCGCTCGAAGACGGCCGCGCCGCCGGTCGTCTGGACCCGCGGGATGCTGGAGGACGGCCGCGCCTCCGCGCTCGTCGTCAACGCCGGCAACGCTAACGCCTTCACGGGCCCGGATGGCGCGGACTGCGTGGCAACCACCGCCAAGGCCGCGGCGGCCGCGCTTCGCCGTCGGGCGCGCGACATCGCGATCGCGTCCACCGGCGTAATCGGCGTAAGGCCGAATATCGAGCGCATCGCGGACGCGATTCCGGGCCTCGCCGCGACGCTGACCGATGACACCTGGGAAGCGGCGGCGGACGCGATCCGCACCACGGACACCTTCGCGAAGGGCGCGTGCGCAACGACACGAATCGGCGACACCCCGGTCGTCATAAGCGGCATCGCCAAGGGTTCCGGCATGATCGCCCCGGACATGGCGACCATGCTGGCCTTCGTCTTCACCGACGCACGGCTTCCGGCACCGGTCCTCGACAGGGTTCTGCGCCAGGCGGTGAACCGCTCGTTCAATTCGATCACCGTCGACGGCGATACCTCGACGAGCGACATGGCGCTCCTCTTCGCGACCGGAAAGGCGGGCAACGACCCGGTCGAGGACTGGCGCGACCGCCGGCTCGCACCGTTCCGCGCGGCGCTGGGCGCCGTCTGCGGCGACCTCGCCCGGCAGATCGTCCGCGATGGCGAGGGCGCGACCAAGTTCGTGGCGATCCACGTCTCCGGCGCGACCTCGGAAGCGGCGGCGAGGCGCATCGGTCTAACGGTCGCCAACTCGCCGCTGGTCAAGACCGCGATCGCGGGAAGCGACGCCAACTGGGGCCGGATCGTGGCCGCCCTCGGCAAGACGAGCGAGCGCATCGACGTGGACGCGCTCGCTATCTCGATGGGAGGTGTGCGGATCACGGACGGCGAGGCCGTGGTAGACGGCTACGACGAGACCCCGGTCGCCGCGCATCTTGCCGGTTCCGAGATCGAGATCGGGATCGATGTCGGCGTCGGGCGCGGCAAGGCGACGGTGTGGACCTGCGATCTCACGCACGGCTATATCGACATCAATGCCGACTACCGAAGCTGAGCGGCCGGTTCTTCTGGTCGCGGCGGTGGCGCTGGTCGATGCCGACGGGCGGGTGCTGATCGCCCGACGCCCCGAGGGCAAGGCGATGGCGGGGCTCTGGGAGTTTCCGGGCGGCAAGGTCGGCCGGGGCGAAACGCCGGAGGAGGCGCTGATCCGCGAGCTCGCCGAAGAGCTCGGCATCGACGTGACGGAAGCCTGCCTCGCCCCGTTCACTTTCGCCTCGCACCGCTACGACGATTTCCATCTCCTGATGCCGCTCTATGTGTGCCGGGTGTGGGAGGGCTCGGTGCGGCCGCTGGAAGGCCAGGCGCTAAAGTGGGTGCGCCCGGTGCGCCTCGGCGACTACCCGATGCCGCCGGCCGACCGGCCGCTGGTCGCGATGCTGCGGGACCTGTTGTGAGCGGCCCTTCGGCGCTCCGGGTCTGGGGGATCGTCGCCCTCTGCTTCTGCGCGCTCGGCCTCACCTTCGCCGCGCGGTCCTCGGTCGGCGTGCTGATGCCGATCTGGGAGGTCGACCTCGGCTGGTCGCGCGGGCTGAGCTCGACGGGAAGCTCGCTGGTGCTGGTGATGATGGCGCTGATCTCGCCGATCGCGGGCGACATCATCGACCGCGTCGGACCCCGCCATGTCTTCGCCGGCGGGCTGGTCTTCATGGGCGGCGCGATCGTCGCGAGCTCGCAGATCTCGCGCGAATGGGAGTTCCTGATCCTGTTCGGCGCGATCGGCGGCATCGGCCACGGGGCGATTTCTCTGCCGCTGGTGACCACGATGATGGCGCAGCTGCTGAAGCGCCATAGCGGGCTTGCCACCGGGTTCGCGCTGTCGGGGTCCACCGCGGGCCAACTGCCGGTGCTCACCCTGCTTGCCCTGCTGGTCACCGCACTCGGCTGGCGCAACGCCTATCTGAGCTTCGGGCTGGGCCTGCTGGTCCTGATCCCGCTGGCCTGGCTGATGCTCAAGGGGATCAGGAGCGAACCGCGCGGCGCCGCGGGACACCATTCGGACGCGGCCACGCTGTGGGCGCGGCTCGGGATTCTCGCCCGCAACCGGACCTTCGTCCTCCTGGCCTGTTCGTTCGTTCTCTGCGGCTTCACCACCGCCGGCGTGTTCGACGTCCATTTCGTCCCCTACGCGGTGAGCTGCGGCTTCCCCCTTGTCGATTCGACGGCGGCTCACGGCGCGCACGGGATCGGCAACATGATCGGGCTGATCCTGTTCGGCTGGCTGTCCGACCGGATGCACCGGGCGCGATTGCTGGCGGCGATGTACGCGGCGCGCGCGCTCCTCTTCATCCTGCTGCTCAACACGACGGGGAATCTGACGCTCCTGTTCGTCTTCACCATCGCCTTCGGCATCCTGAACTTCGCCACCCTCGCGCCCATCGCCAGCCTGATCGCCTCCCATGTGGGGATCCGCATCATGGGTCTCTCGATGGGGCTGATCTTCGGCGCCCACTCGATCGGCGCGGCGGCCGGCGCGATCTTCGGCGGCTATTTCTACGACCTCACCGCGCGCTACGAAGGGGTGTGGCTGATCGCGCTGGGGCTCGCCCTCGTCGCCGCCGTCTTCGCCATCCTGGTCCGCGAGGAACCCGACGAGAACCGGCCGAGGATGGGCGTTCCCGCCGCGGCTGCCGCCTGAAGCGGGATATGTCTCTCAGGATTAATTTGCGCCTTGCCCGGCCGGTCCAGCCTGCTCCCCCGCGGAACGCTCCTCGGTGCCAAGGGCCTCGGCGAGTCGGGCGGCGGCGCTGCCGGGGCGGAGCGGCCGCTGTTGGCTCTCGGCCGGCGCCCACCCGGTGAGGTACAGCACCTGGAAGGTCGCGGGGATACGCCCGTCGTCGTCGCCGAACAGCGACTCGTACCGCGTGGCGGCCGCCGCAATGACCGTTCGCCGCGTCGGGGCCCGGCGCCGTGCCGCGAGCGCGTTGGCCTCCCCCATGGCGCGCAGGTCCCGCATCAGGGCGAACGCGTCGGGCCAGGTGACGGTAAGACTGTCGCTGTCCGCGACCGGCAGCGCGAAGCCGGCGCGTTGGAGGAGCGCCCCGCTGTCGCGGATGTCGGCGAAGGGCGCGACCCGCGGGCTCGCGCCGCCGACCGTCTCGCTCTCCGCCTCGAGCATGACGCGGCGGAGCTCGCGCAGGGTCTCGCCGCCGAAGCACGCGGCGAGGAAGAGCCCGTCCTCCACCAGCACCCGCCGGATCTGCGCCAGAGTCCCGGGCAGGTCGTTGACGGCGTGGAGCGTGAGCGCGCCGAGCACCAGGTCGAAGCTCGCGGACGCGAATGGAATCGCTTCCTCGTCGACGACGACGGCGATTCCCGTCCGCCGCCGCACCAGCGCTTCGGCGGAATCGCAGACGACGACGCGTTCCACCCCGGCCCGCGCGGCGAGGAGCGCGCACAAGCGGTCGCCGAGCGCGCCGAGCACCAGCACCCGGCGGAACTCGCGCCGGACGTCGTCGAGCCGGCCGGCCAGGCGTTCGGCGATCTCGTCGTGCAGGAAGGTCGCCCGTTCGCCCAGCCGGGCGCCGCGGTTCCGCCGCCGGCGGACCGTCCGGCGGTCGAAGATTTCGGTAGGTCCGGCCACGACGGCGTTATCGCACCGGTTGGGGTTCGGCTCAATCGAGTCGGTTTCGTCGCGGAGGGACGAGGTGCCGCCGACCGCGCCGTCGGTGCCGCGCGCGCACGGTCGGCATTTCCGAACGGGTCTTTGCCGACCGAAATGTCGAGTCGGCGGGAGTCGACATTCCCGCTCGGCATTTGCGGGACGCGAATGTCGACCCGGTAGCGATTTGCCTACCCGATGCCTACGTCGACGACGGGAACGAGAGTCGGTCCGGGCGTTCGGGACGAAATCGCGCATGGGACGATTCGAGGGGTCCGACGACCGATTTGGGCGTGGAATCGGAAGGGAGAAAAAATTTCCTTCTTCCCGGGACTTAGAAACTCATTTGTCCTGAATACGCATTTTTTGCTTGACTCGGGACGCGTTTTGGGGTAGATTTCGCAGAGTCGAGAAGTGGGGGCGGCGGAGATGTCGATGGGGGCTGGGGACAATACCGGGTTTCGATCGACGAAGGAGGAATGAAAACGATGGCGAAGACGGTGACGGCGGAAGAGTTGCGGGCGATGCTGCTGGACGGCGGGGAACTTGCGCTTCTCGATGTCCGCGAAGAGGGCGCGTTCTCGGAGTCGCATCTCCTGTTCGCGAGCTCGCTACCCTTGAGCCGGCTCGAATTCGGCATCGACGCGCTGGTGCCGCGCCGGGGAACCCGGATCGTGCTGTGCGACGACGGCGGCGGGCTCGCCGGGCGCGCGGCCGACAAGCTGGCCGGTTTCGGCTACGCCGATATCTCCGTTCTCGACGGTGGAACGGCCGGGTGGGAACGCGCGGGCAACGTCCTGTTCAGCGGCGTCTACGTGCCGAGCAAGGCGTTCGGCGAATATGTCGAGGAGATCTGCCACACCCCCAACATCACCGCCCCCGAGCTCAAGGCGCGGCTCGATGCGGGGGACGATCTCGTGGTGCTCGACAGCCGGCCGATGGACGAGTTCCGGCGAATGAACATCCCGACCGCGATCGACGTGCCGGGGGCGGAGCTGGCCTACAGGGTGCACGATATCGCGCCGTCGCCGGATACCGCGGTGGTGGTCAACTGCGCGGGGAGGACGCGGAGCATCATCGGGGCGCAGTCGCTGATCAAGGCGGGGATACCGAACGAGGTCATGGCGCTCCGCAACGGCACGATGGGATGGGAACTGGCGGGGTTCGAGCTCGAACGCGGCAACGAGCGTCCGCCGCCCGAGGTCAGCCCGGAAGGGCTGGCGCGCGGGCAGGCGTGCGCGGCCCGGGTCGCGGCGAGCCGGGGGATCGAGACCGTCGACCGCGACAGGCTGGAGACCTGGCGCGGCGAGGCGGATCGGCGGTCGCTGTTCCTGCTCGACGTTCGCGGCGTCGACGAATACGAGGCGGGACATCTCGGGGGATCGCGCCCCATCCCGGGCGGTCAGCTGGTGCAGACGACCGACGCGGTGATCGGCACCCGCAACGCGCGCGTCGTGCTGATCGACGACACCGGCGTCCGCGCCACGATGACGGCGGCGTGGCTGGTGGAGATGGGCTGGCCGGAGGTCGCGGTCTACCGGCTGGATCCGGAGACCGACGGGATCGAGACCGGGACCTGGGAGCCCGCCGTGCTCGGGTTGGACGAAGCCGAGGCCCGGCCGGTCGGGGCGGAGGCGCTTTCCGCCGGTCTCGGCGACGGCACGATGGCCGCGATCGACCTCGGCGGGAGCCGCGCCTATCTGGCCGGTCACGTGCCGGGCGCCGCCTTCGCGCTCCGGTCCCGTCTGGACGACGCGCTCGCCGGGCTGCCGGAGGCGGACACCGTGGTGCTGATCTCCTCGGACGGGCGGCTCGCGCGGCTGGCGGCGGCCGAGCGCGGCGGCAAGTTTGCGTATCTGGAGGGCGGAACCGAGGCCTGGATCGCGGCCGGAATGCCGCTCGCCGAGGGCGAGGAGCTCATGCTCGACAGTACCGACGACGTGTGGCTCAGGCCCTACGACCGCGGCGGGAACGTCGCGCAGGCGATGAACGCCTATCTCGAATGGGAGCTTCAGCTCGTCCAGCAGGTCGAGGCGGACGGCACCACGCGGTTCCGCCGCTTCGCCGGGTGAGCCGCGGCGCCTCATCCGCCGCCCTCGCTACCGGCCGGGCGCTGATCGACCTGATCCTTCCGCCGCGCTGCTTGTCCTGCGGTATACCGGTGACCGATCCGGGGACGCTTTGCGGGACCTGCTGGCCGGCGCTCACCTTCATCGGTGCGCCGTTCTGCGCGGTCTGCGGCGTTCCGTTCGTCTTCGAGGTGCCGGGCGAGACGGTGTGCGCCGACTGTCTGGCCCGTCCACCGCGTTACGACAGGGCGCGATCCGTGCTGCGCTACGACGACGCGTCGCGCGACCTGGTGCTGGCGTTTAAGCACGGAGACCGGACGGACTCGGCGCCGCCGTTCGGGCGCTGGCTCGCGAACGCGGGGGGCGAATTGCTGGACGGCGCCCCGCTCCTCGTCCCGGTGCCGCTGCATCCTTCGCGCTTGTTCGCGCGGCGCTACAACCAGTCGGCCCTGTTGTGCGCGAGCCTCGCCCGGACCGCCGGCCTGGAATGGTCGGCCGACGGCCTCGCCAGGCGGAAACGGACGCGGTCGCAGGGACGGTTGAGCCCGGCGGAGCGCCGCCGTAACGTGGGCGGCGCGTTCGCGGCAACCCCGTCCGGCAGGAAAGCCTTCGCCGGACGGCGCGTCGTTCTGGTCGACGACGTGCTGACCACCGGCGCCACCGCCGAGGCGTGCGCCCGGGCGCTGCGGCGTGCCGGGGCGAGCGGCGTCGACGTATTGACGCTCGCCCGGGTCACGACGCTCGATGGGGCCGGTAACGGGTAGAAAATTCCGCGCGGAGAGGCATATTGGAGGCTGGGCAAGACGGGGGCCGAACGGTGAGCGGTATTGAAGTCTATTCGAGCCTGTGGTGCCCGTTCTGTGCCCGGGCCAAGGCGCTGCTGAACCGCAAGGGCGTCGAGTACCGCGAAATCGACGTCGACCGGGATCCCAACCTGCGCCAGCAGATGATGCGGCGGGCGGGCGGGCGCCGCACGGTGCCTCAGATCTTCGTCGACGGCCGCCACGTGGGCGGATCGGACGACCTCGCGGCTCTGGAACGTGCCGGCGAACTCGACGCCCTGCTCGGAATCGACTAGTGGCCGGACCGTTCACGGTCGCCTGCATCCAGACCAACACCGGCAACGATGCCGCCGCCAACCTCTCGGCCGCGCTCTCCTTCGCCCGCGAGGCACGGGACGCCGGCGCCGATCTGATCGCCTTCCCGGAAGTCGTCTCCCTGATCGAACCCGATCGCGACGCGCTGGTCGCGCACGCAAGCGGCGAGGACAGGCACGAGGCGCTCGCGGCCTTCTCGGCGTTCGCGTCTTCCTCCGGGACGTGGCTGCTGGTCGGTTCGCTCACCGTCGGACTCGGCGGCGGGCGGCTCGCCAACCGGTCGTTCCTGCTGGATCCGGACGGCAAGGTCGCGGCGCGCTACGACAAGATCCACCTCTTCGACGTCGATCTTCCGGACGGCAAGAGCTCGCGTGAGTCGGACCGCTACGAAGCGGGCGAGACCGCCGTGCTGGCGCAACTGCCGTGGGGCGGGCTGGGCATGACCGTGTGCTACGATCTCCGTTTCCCGGTGCTCTACTGGAAACTCGCGCGGGCGGGCGCGGATTTCCTCGCCGTGCCGTCGGCGTTTACGCGAACGACGGGGCGTGTTCATTGGCATGCGCTGCTGAAGGCACGCGCCATCGAGACCGGCTGCTACGTAATCGCGCCCGCCCAGTGCGGCGACCACGCGGGCGGGCGCGAGAGCTACGGTCATTCACTGGTGGTCGAGCCGTGGGGCGAAATCGTGGCGGACGGCGGCGAAGAGGTGGGCTTCGCGCTTGCCGAGATCGACCCGGCCAGGGTACGCGAGGCCCGGGCCGCGCTACCGGCGCTCAAGAACGCGCGGCGCTACGACCCCCCGTCGAGCCTCGGCCAGGCGGAATAGCCGGTCCCGCGGCAGGCGCAGATCCGCTGGACCAGCGCCGGCGCCGGGCGGGCCACCTCGCCGTGCTCGTAAGCGATTACCGCGAGCGTACCCTCGACCGCGCGCAGGAGCTCGCCGGGCCGCAAGAGGAAATCCGGGTTGCTCGGCCGTCCGAAACGCTCGTTGCCCTCCGCGAAGGTCTCGTAGATCAGAACGCCGCCCTCCGAGACCGCTCCGACGATGCGGGGAAGGATGGGGCGGAAGAGATAATTCGTCACCACCACGGCGGCGAATTGCCGCGCCCCGAGGGGCCAGTCCCCGCCGCTCTCGAGATCGGCTTCGATCAGCGTGAAGTCTCCGCGTCCGAGAAGGTCCGACACGCCGGCCGAATATCGATCGACGCCGGTCACCCGGCGACCTCGCTCGAGGAAGAACCGCGAATGCCTGCCGGTTCCGCAGGCGAGGTCGAGCACGGCCCCGCCCGCCGGCACCGCCGAGGCGAACCGGACCACCCAGTCCGAGGCCCTTTCCGGGCGCCCGCGCGGAGTCATCGACGGCTTGCCCCGTTCCGCGACTTCGACCACATTAGGCGTAACGATATTGTCATCTGAACAATCTGCGGGTCTCGGATGATCTTGTACAACCTGCGCTGCGCCGACGACCACGAGTTCGAAGCGTGGTTCAAGGACAGCGACACTTTCGACCGTCAGGTCGCCGACGGTGAGGTCGCCTGCCCGATTTGCGGCGACGCCCGCGTGGGCAAGGCAATCATGGCCCCGCGCCTGTCGCGCACCGCGAGGAAGGGCGCGGCGGACACGCCCAACCCGGCCGAAATCCGCGGCCGTTACGTCCAGGCGCTGCGCGACATGCGCCGCCAGGTCGAGGAGAATTGCGACTATGTCGGCCCCGACTTTGCCGCCGAAGCGCTGAAGATCCACAAAGGCGAGACCGACGAGCGCAACATTTACGGCGAAGCGACCGAAGACGAAACCAAGACCCTGATCGACGAAGACGTCCCGTTCGGCCGCGTTCCCTGGGTCCCCCGCGACGACGCGTAGCGCCCGCCTCTCTCACGCTCCTATGCGCTCGGCGATCGCCATGTAGTTCACCGAGAGGCTGCGGGTGAGCTTCCACTCGTCGGTCAGCACGTCGTAGCCGACGCCGTCGAGCGCGCCGAGTTTCGCGCCGCCGGCTTCCAGCGCCCGCGACAATTCCGACGGCCGGACGAAGCGGCGCCAGTCATGAGTTCCCCGGGGCAGCCAGCGCAGGACGTATTCGGCGGCGACGATTCCGAGCGCGAAGGATTGCGGGGTCCGGTTGAGCGTCGCGAAGAAGAGCTTCGCGTCCGGCCTCGCCGCGGCGACGCAGGCGGCGACGAACGCCCGGAGATCGGGCACGTGCTCCACCACCTCGAGCGCGACCACCGCATCGAAGTCCCGGTTCTCCGCGACGAGATCCTCCACGGTGCCGGTGCGGTAGACGATTTGCAGCCCCATCCGGGCGGCATGGTCTTCGGCTATGGTGACGTTGCGCGCGCTCGGGTCGATTCCCGTCACCCGGGCGCCCAGCCGCGCCAGGGGCTCGCACAGGAGCCCGCCGCCGCAGCCGACATCGACGATGTCCAGACCGGCAAGCGGCGCCGGGTCCTCGGGCTTCCGGCCGTTCGCGCGGCACAGGACGTCGCGGACATAGCGGACCCGGACGGGATTCAGCTTGTGCAAGGGACGGAAACTGCCCTCGGGATCCCACCACGCGTCGGCCATCGCGGAGAACTTGGCCAACTCCGTTTCATCGACCGGCGCCGCGTTCGGTTGCTTGCTACCCATCTTCCGTATATGTATGCGCGCCCGGGCAGTCTTCTCCGATGGGTTCTTG
>JAPPHW010000362.1 GCA_028820945.1 Defluviicoccus sp. | reverse complement strand
GCAGGGCGCCCCAGTTGAACGCGAGGCCGAGCACGAATTGCGGCCAGTAGGTCACCCGTTTGCTCAGCGGGTAGGTGAAGACCAGGACCAGGGACGCCGCGCCCACCGCAATGGCAAAGGGCTTGAGGGTGAGCAGGATCGCGAGCCCCGCGACGAGAAGGACGGCGAGAAAGGCGACCGCCCCCCGCACCGTGACCTGGCCGCTCGGCAGCGGACGGTCGCGGGTGCGGGCGACCTGGGCGTCGAAGTCGCGGTCGCAGATGTCGTTGAACGTGCAGCCGGCGCCGCGCATCACAAGCGCGCCGATGCCGAACGTCGCGAACAGGATCAGGCTCTCGCTCGAGAGCGGCTGCGGCGAGGCGAAGGCGATCGACCACCAGCACGGGAACAGCAGCAGCCAGGTTCCGATCGGGCGGTCGAGGCGCGCGAGCCGGGCATAGGGGCGCGCCGCGGCGGGAAGCAGCCGATCGACCCACCTGCCCTTGGGGATGTCGCTCGCGGCGGTATCGTCGATGCCCGACATTGCTCTTTGGCTCCGGCCCGATTATATCGGCACCGGCTTTTCCCTTCGACGGTGGCTTTGTATTCGATGCAGCCAGAGGTTCCGCAAGTCCGGCTATACCTCGACCAGACGCTCGCGAGCGGCGCGGCCGTCGCGCTCGACCGCGACCGGACGCATTACCTCAGGGATGTCATGCGGCTCGGACCGGGCGACGCGGTGGCCGCGTTCAACGGTCGCGACGGAGAATGGCTGGGCAAGATCGAAGCCCTGGAAAAGCGCAGCGCCGCGCTCCGCATGGAACGCCGACTCGCGCCGCAGCCGGAGGAGAGCGATCTCTGGCTCCTGTTCGCGCCGCTGAAACGCGGGCCGGGCGACCTTCTGGTGACCAAGGCGGTGGAGCTCGGCGCCTCCGCGCTGATCCCCGTCATGACGGCCCGCACCTCGGTCAGCCGCGTCAGGAAGGAGCGCATGAGGGCACTCGCCATCGAGGCGTCCGAGCAATGCGGGCGCTGCGATGTGCCCGAGACCCGCGAACCCGCGCGGCTTCCCGATTTGCTGGACGACTGGCCGGGCGACAGGCGGCTCATGTTCTGCGACGAAAGCGGCCGCGGCCTGCCCATCGCCGATTACCTGATCGGGGTTCGGAACGATGAAATCGAGGTGCCGCGGGCGGTGCTGATCGGACCGGAAGGCGGCTTTACCGAGGAAGAGCGGGCGATGCTGCGGCGGCAGCCCTTCGTGGTCCCCGTCGATCTGGGGCCGCGGCTCCTGCGCGCGGAAACCGCGGCCATCGCGGCCCTGGTCTGCTGGCAGGCGGTGATCGGCGATTGGCGCCCCTCGGAGGCCGTACCCGTTCCCGCGGCGGCCGCGCGGGCATAGGGGAGAGACGGGCATGGCCGCACCTCCCACAAGCCAGGGCGCGCCCATCGAGGACCGGCGCCAGCTGATCGAGTTTTTGGAGCAAGGTTGCAAGTCTCCGGAAGACTGGCGGATCGGCACCGAACACGAAAAATTCGTCTTCCACCTCGAAACGCTCGAATCCGTACCTTACGAGGGGCCGCGGGGCATCCGTGCGCTGCTCGAAGGCCTGCAGCGTTTCGGCTGGGAACCGGTCCTGGAGAACGGCAACCCGATCGCGCTCGCGAAATCGGACTGCAACATCTCGCTCGAGCCCGGCGGGCAGCTCGAACTGTCCGGCGCGCCGCTGGAGACGATCCACCAGACCTGCGACGAGGTGCATACCCATCTCGCCGAGGTCAAGGAGGTCGCCGGCGAGCTCGGTGTCGGGTTGGTCGGGCTGGGCTTCCATCCCCGCGCAAAGCGGGACGATATCCCCTGGATGCCCAAGGGCCGCTACAAGATCATGCGCGACTACATGCCCAAGAAGGGTTCGCTCGGTCTCGACATGATGGTCCGCACCTGCACGGTGCAGGTGAACCTCGATTTCGAGTCCGAGTTCGACATGGTGCGCAAGATGCGGGTGGGCCTGGCGCTCCAGCCGGTCGCCACGGCTCTCTTCGCGAACTCGCCGTTCGTCGAGGGGAAGCCCAGCGGCTACTACTCCTATCGCAGCCATGTCTGGGAGGACACCGATCCCGACCGCTGCGGCATCCTTCCCTTCGTGTTCGAGGACGGGATGAGTTTCGAGCGTTACGTCGATTACGTGCTCGACGTGCCGATGTATTTCGTCTACCGCGACGGCGCCTATATCGACGCGAGCGGTCAGTCGTTCCGGGATTTCCTCGACGGCCGCCTGCCGGCGCGGCCCGGCGAGAAACCGATGATGTCGGACTGGGCGGACCATCTGACGACGTTGTTCCCGGAGGTCCGGCTCAAGCGCTATATCGAGATGCGCGGCGCCGACGGCGGGCCGTGGCGGCGGCTCTGCGCGTTACCCGCCCTATGGGTCGGGCTGCTCTATGACGGGAACGCGCTCGACGCCGCTTACGAGCTGATCGCCGACTGGACGGTCGAGGAACACCACAGACTCAGGCATGAAACCTCGATCCGCGCCCTCAAGACGCCGTTCCGGGACGGCACGCTGCTCGATGTCGCGCGCGAAGTCCTGCGGATCGCCCATGACGGGCTGCGCGCCCGCGCCCGGCTGGACCGGGTCGGCGACAACGAGACCGGCTATCTAAGCATCCTCGACGACATCGTCCGCCGCGGCTCGTGCCCGGCCGAGCACAAGCTCGAGCGCTATCACGGGGCGTGGGCAGGCGATATCGACCGGGTGTTCGAAGAATTCGCCTACTGATCAGGCCGCGGTGCCGCCGACCGTCAGGTTGTCGATCAGGAGCGTCGGCTGCCCGACGCCGACCGGGACGCCCTGGCCCTCCTTGCCGCAGGTCCCGACGCCGGGGTCGAGGCTCATGTCGTTGCCCACCATCTTCACCCGGGTCAGGGCGTCCGGGCCGTTGCCGATCAGCGTCGCGCCCTTGACCGGCGCGCCGATGGCGCCGTCCTCGATCAGGTAGGCCTCGGACGCGCTGAAGACGAACTTGCCCGAGGTGATGTCGACCTGTCCGCCGCCGAAATTGACGGCGTAGAGACCCTTCGGGACCGCGGCGACGATTTCCTCCGGCGACTTGTCGCCCGACAGCATGTAGGTGTTGGTCATGCGCGGCATCGGCGAATGCGCGAAGCTCTCGCGCCGTCCGTTTCCGGTCGGCCGGGCGCCCATCAGCCGTGCGTTCATGCGGTCCTGCATGTAGCCGGCCAGGATCCCGTCCTCGATCAGCACGGTGTTCTGGGTCGGCGTCCCCTCGTCGTCGATGCTGAGCGAGCCGCGCCGGTCGGAGATGGTCCCGTCGTCGACGACGGTCACGCCCGGCGAAGCGATCCGTTCGCCCAAAAGGCCCGAGAATGCCGATGTCTTCTTGCGGTTGAAGTCGCCTTCGAGCCCGTGGCCGATCGCCTCGTGGAGCAGGATGCCGGGCCATCCCGGTCCCAGCACGACGGGCATTTCGCCAGCCGGCGCGGGGACGGATTCCAGATTGACCAACGCTTGCCGGTACGCCTCGTCGACCTGCGCCTTCCAGGCGTGCTCGGCGAAATAGGCGGTGTAGGAGGTCCGTCCGCCGACCCCGTGTCCGCCGGTTTCCATGCGCTCGCCTTCCGCCGCCACGACGGAAACGTTGAGCCGCACCAGGGGACGTATATCGGCCGCCCGGCGGCCGTCGGCGCGGACGATCTGTATCGCCTGCCACTCGCCCACGATCGATGCGACCACCTGAACGACGCGGGGGTCGAGGCCGCGGGCGTAGGCGTCTATTTCCTGGAGCAGGGCGACCTTGCGTTCGAACGGGATCTCGTTGAGCGGATTGTCCTCGGCATAGAGCGCCGTGTTGGTCGAGGCGGGGCCTTCGCCCATCGTGCCGCTATGGCCCGAGCCGACCGCCTTTACCGTCGTCGCGGCACGCTCGATCGCCGCCTCCGACAGCTCGGCCGCGTGCGCGTAGCCGGTCGCCTCGTCCGCGACCGCGCGAAGGCCGAATCCCTGGGTCGTGTCGAACGAGGCGGTTTTCAGCCTGCCGTCGTCGAATCCGAGACCTTCGGATTGCCGGTATTCGAGGAACAACTCGCCGTCGTCGGAATCGGCGAGTGCGTCGGCCACGATGGCCTCCACCCTGTCGCGGTCGAGGCCGGTTCGGCCGAAGAAAAGTTCGTCGGTCTTCGCGAGGTCCGCCATGGCTCCTCCAGGGCGGCCCGGCGGGAACCGGACCGCGGGAATGCGGTGTCTTCCGCTATATGATGGTGTCGACAGGGCGTGTTGTCACCCCGAACGCCATCCGGGTTGCGACATAAGGCCGCGAAAGCCGGAATCGAGTCGAAGAAGCCCACCGCCCGGCGTAATTCCGCTAGAATCGTCCGGCCATGGGTATCTTGTGTTCGGAACCTGTGCTGTGTATCAATCGGGCCATCTCCGGGCCTTTGGCAGGGTTGCCCGCGCCAGGCGTGTTTCCGAGGCGTCTCGCTGCTCAAGGGCGAACATCCCGTGGACGTTAGGGACAGGATACGAATGCCGAACAGCGTAGGACGCATTCTCGCGGCGGGTGGGGCACTGGCCGCATCCCTCATCGGCAGCGGCGCATCGGCCGGCGAGCCGACGCCCTGGCAAATGGGCCTGCAGCAGGCGGCGACGCCGCTGATGCAGAGCATCGACGACCTACACGACATCCTCCTGGTCATCATCACGCTGATCACGCTGTTCGTGCTGGGCCTGCTGCTCTACGTCATGTGGCGTTTCCGCGAGAGCAAGAACCCGACGCCGACCCGGACGACGCACAACACCACGGTCGAGGTGCTGTGGACCGTCATTCCGGTCGTGATCCTCGTGCTGATCGCGATCCCGTCCTTCAAGCTGCTCTATTACTCCGATACGATTCCCAAGGCCGACCTGACGGTGAAGGCGATCGGCCACCAGTGGTACTGGAGCTACGAGTATCCCGATCACGGCAATTTCACCTTCGATGCGACAATTCTCGCGGACGACGAGCTGAAGGAAGGCCAGCCGCGCCTGCTGGAGGTCGACAACCGCATCGTGGTGCCGGTCGACAAGGTGGTTCGCGTCCAGGTCACCGCCGACGACGTGCTGCACGCCTGGGCGGTGCCTGCGTTCGGCGTCAAGACCGACGGGGTGCCGGGCAGGCTCAACGAGGTCTGGTTCAAGGCGGAGAGAACCGGCGTCTATTACGGCCAGTGCTCGGAGCTCTGCGGCGTCAATCACGGCTTCATGCCGATCCGTGTCGACGTCGTCACGGATCGGGAGTTCGACGCCTGGGTTTCATGGGCGAAGAAGGAATATGCCGCGGAGGACGACGGCACCGCGCCGCCGGCGACCAGGGTCGCCGGCCTAGAGTCCACGCGCTGAGTCGGGACGGAGGAGCAGGGGAATGAGCGATTCCGCGGCGGCCCACGACCACCACGAGGCCCATCCCACCGGGTGGCGGCGCTTCGTCTATTCGACCAACCACAAGGACATCGGCACGATGTACCTGGTGTTCGCCGTGGTCTCCGGAATCATCGGCGGCGCCATGTCCATCCTGTTCCGGATGGAGCTGAACAGCCCCGGCGACCAGATCCTCGGCGGCGACTACCACATGTTCAACGTGCTGATCACCGCCCACGGGCTGATCATGATCTTCTTCATGGTCATGCCGGCGATGATCGGCGGGTTCGGCAACTGGATCGTGCCGCTGATGATCGGCGCGCCGGACATGGCGTTCCCGCGCATGAACAACATCAGCTTCTGGTTGCTGATTCCCTCGTTCATCCTGCTGATGGCCTCGCCGTTCTTCGGCGGGGTCGGCGGCGGCTGGACGATCTACCCGCCGCTGAGCTCGGTTACCGGCCAGCCCGAACCGTCGGTCGACATGGCGATCTTCGCGCTGCATCTGGCGGGCGCCTCGTCGATCCTGGGCGCGGCCAACTTCATCACGACGATCTTCAACATGCGCGCGCCGGGCATGACGCTGCACAAGATGCCGCTCTTCGTCTGGTCGATCCTGGTGACCGCGTTCCTGCTGCTGCTTTCGCTTCCGGTGCTCGCCGGCGCGATCACGATGCTGCTGACCGACCGCAATTTCGGCACCACGTTTTTCGATGCCGCCGGCGGCGGTGACCCGATCCTGTTCCAGCACCTGTTCTGGTTCTTCGGCCATCCCGAGGTCTACATCCTGATCCTGCCGGGCTTCGGCATCGTCAGCCAGATCGTGGCGACCTTCTCGCGCAAGCCGGTCTTCGGCTATCTCGGCATGGCCTACGCCATGGTGGCGATCGGCTTCGTCGGCTTCATCGTCTGGGCGCACCACATGTACACGGTCGGCATGGATGTCGACACGAAGGCCTACTTCACGGCGGCCACGATGGTCATCGCGGTGCCGACGGGCATCAAGATATTCAGCTGGATCGCGACGATGTGGGGCGGGTCGATCCGTTTCGATACGCCGATGCTGTGGGCGGTGGGCTTCATCTTCCTGTTTACCCTGGGCGGCGTTACCGGCGTCGTGCTCGCCAATGCCGGCGTCGACCACGCGCTGCACGACACCTATTACGTGGTGGCGCATTTCCACTATGTGCTGTCGATGGGGGCGGTGTTCGCGATCTTCGGCGGGTTCTATTACTGGCTGCCCAAGATGTGCGGCAGGCGCTATCCGGAAACGCTCGGCAGAATCCATTTCTGGGTCATGTTCATTGGCGTCAACGTCACCTTCTTCCCGCAGCATTTCCTCGGCCTCGCCGGAATGCCGCGGCGGATCCCCGACTATCCCGACGCGTTCGCCGGGTGGAACATGATCTCCTCGGTCGGGTCCTACATCTCCGCGGTCGGCGTTCTGCTGTTCCTGTGGATCTGCTACCGCACGTTCACCGCGGGCGAACGCGTGGGCGAGAACCCGTGGGGCGAGGGGGCCACGACGCTCGAGTGGTCGGTGAGCTCGCCGCCGCCTTTCCACAGCTACGACGAGCTGCCGCAGGTTCGCTAGCGGCGGACGAAGAGCGTGGCCCAGAGACCGATCGAGCTCACCGCCGGCGCGGTCCCGATCGACGGACCGCCGATCGGCGATTTCGTCGCGCTGCTGAAGCCGCGCGTGATGTCGCTCGTGGTCTTCACCGCGATCACCGGTCTCGTCCTGGCCCCTGGCGCGATCCACCCGGTTCTGGCGGCGATCGCGGTGCTCTGCGTCGCGGTAGGAGCCGGCGCCGCCGGCGCGATCAACATGTGGTACGAGCGCGACATCGACGCGGCGATGGCGCGTACTCGCGGCCGTCCGCTTCCCGCCGGCCGGATGATGCCCGGGGATGCGCTCGGATTCGGCTCGGTGCTCGCCGTGGGCTCGATCAGCGTCATGGCGCTCGCGGTCAACTGGACGGCGGCGGCGCTGCTGGCGCTCACCATCGCCTTCTACGTCTTCGTCTACACGATCTGGCTCAAGCGGCGGACGCCGCAGAACATCGTCATCGGCGGAGCGGCCGGCGCGTTCCCGCCGATGATCGGCTGGGCCGCGGTGACCGGCGATATCGGGCTCGGCGGCATCGCCCTGTTCGCCCTCATCTTCATGTGGACGCCGCCCCATTTCTGGGCGCTGTCGCTTTACAAGAGCGGCGATTACGCCGCCGCCGGCATCCCGATGCTGCCGGTGGTATCCGGCACGGAGGAAACCAAGCGCCAGATCCTGCTCTATTCGCTCCTGCTGTTGCCGGTTTCGCTGGTTCCCACTTTCCTGGGCGTCACCGGGCTCGCCTACGCGGCGGTCGCAACGGCGATGAGCGCCGCGTTCGCGGTTCTCGCGTGGCGACTCTGGCGGGCGAGCGATCTTGCCGGCGCGCCGCGGCTGTTCGGCTTCTCGATCCTCTATCTCTTCGTCCTGTTCGCGACGATGATCGTCGAACGCGTCATCCCCGGCCCGGTATAGGACGATGGCAATGCCGTTGAGCGACCTGCACAAACGCCGCCGGACCCGCAACATCGTAATGCTCACGGTGCTGCTTGGGCTCGTGGCCCTGTTCTTCGTGATGTCGATGGTCCGCATGGGGGGATGGTAGGATGGCGCGCGCATCCCGCCGGCGGAACGGGGTCACGGCGGCCGCGCTGCTCGGCATCGTCGCGGGCATGGGTGGGCTCGCCTATGCCTCGGTGCCACTCTATCAGTGGTTCTGCCAGGTGACCGGCTATGGCGGCACCACCCAGGTCGCGGCCGGCGCGCCGGCGAAGGTGCACGAGCGTTCCGTCAAGGTCCGGTTCAACGCCGACGTGAACTCCGCCTTGCCGTGGCGGTTCCAGCCTGTCGAGCGAAGCGTCAGGGTTAGGCTCGGCGAGGAAAAGCTCGCCTTCTACCGCGCGCGCAACGTCGGCGACCGGCCGGTTACCGGCACGGCGACGTTCAACGTGACCCCGGCCAAGGCGGGACCCTATTTCTCGAAGCTGGAATGCTTCTGCTTCACCGAGCAAACACTCGCCGCGGGCGACAGCGTCGATATGCCGGTGTCGTTTTATGTCGATCCCGCAATGGCCAAGGACCGTAATCTGGACGATGTGACCACGATCACGCTGTCCTATACGTTTTTCGCCGCACCGGAGCAGCCCGACGCCGCGCGATCCGCGCGGGTCGCCGCCAACTGAGAGAGGGGCAAATTATGGCGCCAGCCGATTCGGCCGCCGAGTACACCCATCACGGCCAAAAGCATCCGTACCATCTGGTCGATCCGAGCCCCTGGCCGGCAATCGGCGCGACCGCGTCCGGACTGCTCTTCATCGGCGCGGTCTGGTACATGCACGAGGGCTCTTGGTGGCTTATGGCGCTCGGCTTTGTCGGGGTCGCGATAACGATGATCGGTTGGTGGCGCGACGTAATTCGCGAAGCCACCTTCGAAGGCCACCACACGCCGATCGTCCAACTCGGCATGCGCTACGGCATGGTGCTGTTCATCGCCTCGGAAGTGATGTTCTTCGTCGCCTGGTTCTGGGCCTATTTCAACGCCGGGCTGTTCCCGCCGGAAGCGATCGAGAGTCAGTGGCCGCCGCCCGACATCGTCACCTTCGATCCCTGGGATCTGCCCTTCCTGAACACGCTGATCCTGTTGATGTCGGGCGTCACCGTGACCTGGGCCCACCACGCGCTCAGGGAAGGCAACCGCCGGCATGTCCTCCAGGGGCTGGGCCTGACCATCGGGCTCGGCATCCTTTTCACCTGCGTGCAGGCCTATGAGTACAGCCACGCCGCCTTCGGCTTCTCGGACGGCATCTATCCGAGCACGTTCTTCATGGCGACCGGGTTCCACGGATTCCACGTCCTGGTCGGGACGATCTTCCTGATCGTCTGCTTCTTCCGGGCGTACAAAGACCACTTCAAGCCGGACCACCATTTCGGCTTCGAGGCGGCGGCGTGGTACTGGCACTTCGTCGACGTGGTCTGGCTGTTCCTGTTCTGCTGCATCTACCTGTGGGGCGCGGGAGCGAACCCTGGTGGCCACTAGACTCGCATGGTCCGGCCCGGCGTCCATCCGCCGCGGTCGCCCATAGCCACCGGCCTCGCCTGCCGCTGCCCGCGCTGCGGCGCCGGGAGTCTCTATGACGGGCTGTTGACCGTCGCCGACAAGTGCGAAGCCTGCGGCCTCGACTTCGGACCGCATGACAGCGGCGACGGGCCGGCGGTCTTCACGATCCCGATCCTGGGCGCGGTCGTCGTCGCGCTCGCATTCTGGCTCGAGATGCTGGCCGGGCCGCCGTTTTGGGTTCATATCGCGATATGGCCGCCAGCGATCGTCGTTCTGGCGCTGGCGATGCTGCGCCGGGTCAAGGGACTCCTTGTCGCGTTCCACTACAAGAATCTCCGGCATGAGTACGACGAGCGGGACTGACCGGCCCCGCCGCCGCTTTCGCCCGACGCTCCGGTCGACGGTCGCGGCGGCGCTCGCGCTCGCCGTTCTCGTCGGTCTCGGGACGTGGCAGGTTCAGCGTCTGCACTGGAAGGAAGGCGTGATCGCCCACCGGGAGGCGCGATTCGCCCTACCGCCGGTACGAATCGATCCGGCGGGCGCCGCGGATGTCGATATCGCCTTTCGGCGGGCCACGGCGGAGGGTCGGTTTCTTCATTCCAGCGAGTTCCTGATCTCCAACCGCGTCCGCGGCGGGCGGGCGGGCTTCGAAGTCGTGACGCCGCTTCGCCTGGGTCCCGGCAACGTCATCCTGGTCAATCGCGGCTGGATCCCGCCCGATCGCGCCGATCCCGAAACGCGGCCGGAAGGGCAGATCGCGGCAGAAGCGGCCGTGACCGGGGTGCTTCGCACGCCGGGCAGGACCAGCCGGTGGGTACCGGATAACGAACCCGCCAGGGGCATCTGGTTTTTCGCCGACCCCGAGGCCATGGCGGCCTCCGCCGGCCTGACCGGCGTACGCGACAATGTTCTTGTCGCGGATGCGACACCCAATCCCGGCGGGTATCCGGTAGGACGCAAGGCGGTTGTCGACATACCCAACCGGCATCTCGAATACGCGCTCACCTGGTACGGGCTCGCTCTCGTCCTGCTGACGATTTATGTCGTCTTCCATTGGCGCCGCGAGGAAGCACATGACGAACGAGGCTGAAAGCAGTTACGAAATCCTCGAGGCCCGGTTCGGACAGATCGGGGCGCTGGGCGAAGCGGCTCGCGTGCTGACCTGGGACAGGTCGGTGAACATGCCGCGCAAGGGCGCCAGGGGACGCGCCGAACAGCTCGCCTCGCTCAGGCGGGTCGTCCACGAGAAGACGACCGACGCGGCGATGCCGGATCTGCTCGATGCGGCGGAGGATGAGGTCGCGGAGGATCCCTGGCGTACCGCCAATCTGCGCGAGATGCGCCGCAGATGGGTGCATGCGACCGCGCTCGACGGCGATCTGATCGCCGCGATGGCGAGAGCCGACAGCGAGTGCGAGATGGCCTGGCGCGAGGCCCGCGAGGCCGACGACTACGAGACCGTCAAACCCTATCTCCAGACCGTCCTCGACCTCGTTCGCCGCGCTGGCGAGGCGAGGGCGGAGGCGCTCGGATGCTCGGTTTACGAGGCGCTGATGGATGTCTACGAACCCGGCGCGCGGACCGAACGGATCGACGCCCTGTTCGACGACATCGCCGCGTTCCTGCCGGGATTCCTCGACCGTGTGCTGCGGGTGCAGGCAGGCGAACCTCCACCGATACCCATGGAAGGTCCGTTTCCCGTCGAGGCGCAGCGCGCGCTGGGCGAACGGCTGATGGTCCAGCTCGGGTTCGATTTCGAGGCCGGGCGCCTCGACGTCAGCCTGCATCCGTTCTGCAGCGGCGTGCCGGGCGATATCCGCGTGACGACCCGTTACGACGCGGCCGACTTCACGCAGAGCGTCATGGCGGTCCTGCACGAGACCGGGCATGCGCTCTACAACGCGGGCCTGCCTCCGGAATGGCGCCGCCAGCCGGTCGGTTCGGCCCGCGGGATGGCAACGCACGAGAGCCAGTCGCTGCTGATCGAGATGCAGGCCTGCCGGTCGGCGGAATTCATCGGGTTCCTCGCGCCGATGGTGCGCGAGGCTTTCGGCGGAACCGGGTCCGCGTGGTCGGCCGACAACCTTTGCCGCCATTATCGCCAGGTCGCCCGCAGCCTGATTCGCGTCGATGCGGACGAGGTGACGTATCCGGCGCATGTGATCCTGCGCTACCGGCTGGAGCGGTCGCTGATCGAGGGAAGCCTGTCGCTCGACGACCTGCCGGAAGCCTGGGCCGACGGGCTGGACGCCGTTCTCGGCATCAGGCCGCGCGACGACGCCAGCGGCTGTCTTCAGGATATCCACTGGTACAGCGGAACCTGGGGCTATTTCCCGACCTATGCGCTCGGCGCGCTCGCGGCGGCCCAGCTATTCGAGGCGGCGAAGGCGGCCAGACCCGGAATACCCGGGGCGCTGTCGCGAGGGGACTTCGCGCCGTTGCTCGACTGGCTTCGGGAATCCGTCCATCGGAAGGGCTCGATGCCGGCATCGAGCGACGATCTCCTCCGCGAGGCGACCGGCGCGCCGCTCGGTACCGGGTCGTTCAAGCGCCACCTGGAGACGCGTTACCTGTCAGATCGATAGAATCCCGACGACGGTTCCCGTCATGCAGGCGGCAAGGGTGCCCGCGTAGATGGAGCGAAGGCCGAGACCCACGATCTCGAGCCGGCGCTCCGGAACCATGGCGCCGATCCCCGCGATCAGGATGCCGAGGCTCGCGAAATTGGCGAAGCCGCAGAGCGCGTAGGTCATGATCAGCCGGCTCCGCTCGCCGAGGGCGCCCTCCGGCAACCCCGCGAGCGAGAAATAGGCGATGAACTCGTTCAGGACGACCTTGATGCCGAGCAGGGAACCGGCGGCGACCGCTTCGCTCCACGGGATCCCCATCAGCCACGCGACGGGCGCCATGACGTAACCCAGCAGCCGCTCGAGAGTAATAGGCGCGCCGGAAAGATCCGGCAGCAACCCCAGCCCCAGATTCACCAGATGAACCAGCGCGACGATGACGATCAGCATGGCGACGATGTTGAGCAGCAGGGTGAGTCCGTCGAGCGTACCCCGGGTAATCGCATCCACGCTCGAGTCGTAGAGTCGTTCGGGCGTCACGGAGCCGCCGACGGTTTCGGCGTCTTCGGGAATCATCACCCGGGCGATCAGTACGGCCGCCGGCGCGCTCAGCAGCGATGCGGTCAGAAGGTGCCCGATCGGGTTTTCGACGATGTCGGTCAGCGCGGTGGCGTAGAGCACCATGACCGTTCCGGCGATCGTCGCCATGCCGGCGGTCATGACCACGAACAGCTCGCTTCGGCTTAACGCATTCAGATAGGGCCGGATCAGAAGCGGGGCTTCCACAAAGCCGACGAATATGTTGGCGGCCGTCGAAAAACTCGCGGCTCCGCTGATCCTGAGCAGGCGGGACAGCGCCCAGGCGAAGGCGCCCACGACCGCCGGCAGCACGCGCCAGTGGTAGAGGAGGGCCGAGAGCGCGCTCACCAGCAAGACCAGCGGCAAGGCCTGGAAGGCAAGAACGAAGGCGCCGCCCGGCGTCTTCTCGTCGAAGGGCAGCGCGCCCCCGCCGATATATCCGAAGACGAAGGAGGTCCCGGCGCGGGTCGCGGCCTGCAGCGCTTCGACGATACCGTTGAGCGCGAGCAGAAATTGCCAGCCGGCCGACCATTTCAGCAGGATCAGGGCGAACGCGAACTGGATCGCTATTCCGACAAAAACGGTCCGCCACGGAAGCCGCTTCCGGTTCTCGCTGACCAGCCACGCGAGGCCGACCAGTGCGAAAAGTCCGATCAGGCCCTGGATAATCGTCATCTCGGATGCCTCCCTGTGCGTCGGACGTGAGAACGAAACGCAGAAGGACGTCCTCATCCCGCTTCCTGATCGCTCACGCTATCGGACGATGAAGGCCGCTGTGCAACCTGCGTTTAACTCAAGGGGTGCTTGGGCGGCGGCGTCCGCCGCGTACTTGGCAGACAGTCCCCGAACCGCCACGCGTCTTCCAAGCCTCTCTATACGAAGCATGGAATAACGAAGCAATGCGGGAAGGCGGAGAAGCCGCCTCGATGCTTGAGGGGACGGTCGCGCGGACGTCGCCGCAAGCGGTCGTGCCGAACGTGGTGCCAAACGGGAGCGATTGGCGAAAGCACTTCCTGCGTCGGAAACGAAGCGTCTCCACTGCCGGATGACATTACATCACCGGTTCGCCAAAGAGCGTGTCATGAAAGCCTGCCAGGAGCCCAGCGACAATGAAGCCGCCGGCGACAGCAGCGATGTCCATGACGATACGAGGCACTGGCTCCTTCGGCGGGCCTTTGCCTCGCGCTACCGCGCTCACAATCTCAATCACCGCGAACAATGCGAAGCCGCCGAACAGCACGACGGAACGTACTTCACCATTGGAAAGAAGGTGGGCGAAGGCCCACAGCAACAGCCCGAGTAGCATCGGGTGCCGGACCAGGGCCCGTATGCGGGTGGGCATGTTGGCCGCAGCGAACAGCACCAAAGCGATCGGCACCAGGATCATCGAGGCTCGATATCCCCAAGCCGGGGGCGCGTACACCTCTTCGAAGGGGGAGCGCGAGAAGCCCCACCCAACGGCGACCAGGGAGAGCAGCACGACCGCGCTGAACACGCCGCGATAGGGCTTCGCTCCCAATCGTTCCACCAAGGCGGCGCGCAATCGCGGAGCGCTCGGTATCAAGTGGATCGCGATGAACAGTACGAGGCCGGCTACCAACAGTGACATGCGCGTACTCCAGGCTCAGTTGTCGTCCATGGATATCGGAGCGACGGACTTCGGAAAAGGTTTCGTGCTGACATCGAATCGGTTTTCCCTTGCCGATGCCATTGCCGCTGCGGCGATACTACCGACCTTCTCCGCCGCTTCGACAGGAGGCGCGTAGCCCGCCGGGGTGGGGCGCGTGAGCCACAAGGCTCCGTAGCTACGCCAGTTGCCTCCAGCTCACGCGATGGCGGCCGCCTCCATGCGCGTCAGGCGGGTGCCGGCACCCGGATGAACCCGGTCCGGTGCGGCTCATGCACCAGGATCGAGAGGAAGGCGGCAAGAAGGGCCATGGCGAAGGAAGCGAGCCACATCCAGTCGTACTGGGCGAACAGGTCGAACACCCAGCCGCCGGCGAACGAACCGAGCGCGCCGCCGACCGAATGGAGCGAGAACAGGAGACCCATCGTCAGCCCCATGATCCTGAGCCCCATGTGGGTGCCGACGATGTTGGCGACGACCGGGAAAGTCGCGAAATCGAACAACCCGAACAGCGCGGCGAAGGTGAACAACAGCGCCGAATCGCCCGGGATGAACATCAAGAGGATGAAGCAGAGCGCCCGCAGGAAGTAGATCGAGGCGAGCAGCGCGGGGCGGTGGAACTTGTCGGCCGCCGCGCCGAAACCGATGATTCCCATCGCCGAGGTCGTCGCCAGCACGCCGAACGCCGTGGCGCTCTCGATCGGCGGGAAGCCGCAGGCCGCCGCGTAGGGCAGGAAGTGAATCCGGATCGCGCCTATGGTGGTAAAGCCGCACACGATGTAACCGATGCCGAGCAGCCAGAAGGTGCGGTCGCGCATCAGGTAGCCGAGCTGCGTCCAGATCGTATTGCCGGCGTCGGCCTGCGGTCCGCGCATCAGGCTCGCCGGCGCCTCGCGCCGGATCAGCGTCCAGGTGAGCAGGGCGGTCGCGGCCAACAGAAGGCCGACCCCGAGGAGACTGGCGCGCCAGCCGATGGCGGCAAAACCGACGGCGAGCAGCGGCATCAGCACCAACTGGCCTCCGGTCGCGCCCGATGTCGCTATGCCTGTCGCGAGTCCGCGCCGGGCGTCGAAATAGAGCGCGACCGTCGCGCCGATCAGCGGCGCGGAAACGGTCGAGAAACCGATCCCGCCGATCAGCCCGAACGCAACGATGAAATGCCAGTCTTCCCACATCCCCGCGGTCAGGCACACCGCGACGGCGGTCAGCAGAATCGCCATTACGAATATCGTTCGCGCGCCGTAGCGGTCGAGCGCCATGCCCGCGATGGGCGATCCGATCGCCATGACCGTGAGCATCACCGAGCCGCCTATCGATATGAACGTGCGGTCCCAGGCGAACTCCTTCTCCCATTCGGGGATCAGGAGACCGAGCGCGGAGCGCGCGCTCATCACGAGGGTGAGGACCGTGAAGAGGACGGCGACGACGAGCCACCCGTAGGGGTTCTCTCGGATCGTTCTGAGAAGCATGGAAACCGGATACTGTAATGCGGGCCGCCCGAGTCTATAGCAATCGGGTATGTCGGCGAACCCGATGCGGCGATTCGCGGCGAACGGGATAGTCTAGCTCCGCTTCGGGCGTTGGAGGCCGCGCGTGCCCCACATCGACCTCAGCGACGTCGTCATCATC
>JAPPHW010000107.1 GCA_028820945.1 Defluviicoccus sp. | reverse complement strand
ACCCGCAACGTTCAGTAATCCTACACCCTGGAATTGGTCTCCATCTGCGAGCGCAAGAACTCGCTGACCACCTTGTGCTCGCCCGCCCGTTCGCTGGCCTGGGCCAGGATCAGTTCGTCGGGATCGGGAACGACGTCGCGCGATCCGGGATCGACGATCATCAACTCTTCTTCAATGCCTAAAGTAATCTCGGTCATCGCACTATCCGCATCGTTGCAAAATGCCGCGCCGAGCCAGTCTACCCGATGCCGGCGAGGGCCGAACCGCCTTGCTCTAATCGCGGCGGAAAGCGAGATCGCCGTACCAAGCCCGGGCGTTGAGCCCGCTATTGTCGGAATCGGTCATGATCGCGACGCCTTCCAGCCGGTCGACCCGGCGCCCGAAGAAGCGCAGAAAATCGGCGCGAACATCTCTTTTATGGGTTCGCCAAGTACCTGCAGCCCCCTTCCCCGAATCGAGCGCGAACATCATCACCCGAGATGTGAACGGATTGGGCCAGAATTCGCCGACCCTGGCCTGCCCCGCCCAGACGTAGCTGATTGCCCACGGAAGCCCGAATATGCCCTCTCCGGGAGCGAGCACGTAGACACGGGCAGCGAAATCGTCCCCGTCCTTGCTCCGTTCGTCCGTCACACCGGGCGGACTTTCGATCCGCCAGCTCCATTCGAGAACGGGCGTCTCGGAAAGGTCGACCTTCCGCTCGAGATAAAAGCTCGATGCCGTGGCAACGCTGTCGGCCTCAAGCACCTTCCGGCCATCGAGCTCGACGATGCGGTAGCGGGTCTCGCCCTCGAATTCGCGCACCTGCCAACCCTCGGTGTCGCCGGCGGAGAACCGGCCCAATGCCAGCGGTTCGGCCTCCGCCGACAGCGAGATCGGTACGGCGGCAAAGACAATGAAGGCAAAGCGCCTCACTGTGTCGAAGCGCCCGCCAGCGCGGCGTGGATGTCGAGCAACGGTCCGACCGTATCCGCCGGCCGTCGCCCGAAGCCGCATTCGGTCGCTATTCCGTATCCACCGACATACTTGTCGGCCGTCGCCATTCGTCGGCGGGTTCCCTCGACGCCGTCCGAATCGTGGATCAGGCCGAGAAAGAGCTTCGTATCCGGTTTCAGCGCGAGGTCCCGCAGCGGCTCGAAATAGGCGTCGTCGTCCCGTTCGACGGGGACCGGCATGTGGATCCAGTCGATCGACCGCGCGACGCCAGCGGCGAGCCGGTTGGCAAGATCCACCATCGCTCCGGCATCGCGCGGTTCGACGAAATGCCTGCCGCCGAACGAGCCGTAGCAAAAGTGGTAGCCCATCTCGACGCCGGGCGGGATCGCGTCGCCGCATTCGACCAGGCGTTCCGCAATACCGTCCAGATGGAACGGGAAATAGCATTGCCGCGCGCCGTCGAAAGCCTGCATGTCGTGCGCGTTGTCCCACTGCCAGGCGATCCTGTCATGCGGCAAGGCAGCGGCGACCTCCTCTATTTCCCGCATCATGCACGCGACGTATGAGGGTTCGACCCGTATCCGGTCGTGCGGCGCGATCGCGGAGTTCAGAACGTTGAACGGGCTGGGCACGGCGATCAGGAACCGGGCATCGGCCGCAATTCTTCCGGATTCCTGCAACCCGTCGAACGTCCGGAAGCTCTCGATGGCGCATTCGGCATATCCGAAGGGACGCATATTCAGCGTGTCCGGCGAAACGCCTTCTTTGATTCTCCACCATGTGGTGTGCGCGATGCTCTTGCCGCCGACGATCGCGGTGGCGTTCCGATAATCGCCCTCCGACGGAACCGGTTCGAGCTGGGGATGGTCCCTGAACACATGGTCTTGCCACCGAATCCAGGTCAGCCGTTCGCCGGTTTCTCCGTCCGGGATGCGCTTTACCGCGCCGCCGAGCTTGTCCGCTACGGTGACGAAGACCTCTTCGGCATCCGCGAGCGGGATGCTGCCGCAAAGGTGGATCTCACGGTCGCTCAAGACGGGATTCCCTCCATTCGTGCCGTGGCGTGCGATCTTGGGGTAAAGGAAGAAGCCCGACAAGAAGCGGAGGGTGCGGCACCCTTCCGGATATTGGTTGCCTGTGCAACTATATGCCGGCAATTTGATTCATCCGTCCGGGAACCGAATCGTGCCGCGTTCGCCCAACATCCTGCTCATTACCTCGGACCAGCACCGCTGGGATTGTTTCGGGTTCGAAGGACGACGCATCTCGACGCCCTGGCTCGACCGGATGGCCGAGGCCGGGACGCGGTTTTCCGCCGCGATCACCCCCAACCTGGTCTGCCAGCCGGCGCGCGCGTCGATCCTGACAGGCATGCTGCCGCTGACCCACGGCGCATACGATAATTTCGTGGATCTCGACGCGCGAACCGCCGAGCGCGGTTGGGCGAGGCGCCTGTCCGAAGCCGGCTATATCAGCAAGTTCATCGGCAAGGGCCATTTCGGCGAGGACCCGGCGGCGACACCCTACGGCGCGCCCGAGAACCGCGAGCGATCGGCCGGCTTCCCGGAGGACTGGTCCGGACCCTATATGGGCTTCGACGAAGTCGAGTTGATGATCCTCGGCCACTGGCACGAATACCTGCCTTGCGAGAAACCGCCGCGGGGCCACCATTTCGAGCGCTGGTTCTGGAACCGCGGCGCCGAGGGCGAGGCATGGTCTCTGTGGGCGCAGGACTCGGGACCCGCGCCGGAAGCGGCGCAGACCTGGTTTTCGAAGCTGCCCGATCTCTGGCATTCGACAACCTGGGTTACCGATCGAACCCTCGCTTTCCTCGACAGCCGCGATCCCGAGAAGCCGTTCTGCCTGTGGGTCTCCTATCCCGATCCGCATCACCCGTTCGACTGTCCGGAACCGTGGAGCCGGCTCCACCCCACTGACGATGTCGACATCTCCCCGACCCATGTCCGGGATCTCGACCGGCGGCCTTGGTGGCACCGCGCCGCGCTGGAGAACGAACCGCAGGGGCGAACCGAGCGTTCCCGTATCCTGCGCCGAGAGTACAGCCGGATCGATCCCCAGACGGACCGCCAGCTCGCGGAGATGACGGCCAACTACTACGGCGAGATCGCGTTCATCGACCACGGCGTCGGCCGCATCCTCGGCCGGCTCGACGAGCTGGGCCTGGCCGGGGACACGCTCGCGATCTTCACCGCCGACCACGGCGAATTGCTGGGCGATCACGGCCTGTATCTCAAGGGACCGACCCCCTATGAGGGTCTGCTCAAGGTCGGGCTGATCGCGCGAGGACCCGGCGTGGAGGCCGGCCGCGTGGTGCGGGATCCGGTCTCGACGGTGGATCTCGCCGCGACGTTCTACGAATGCGCCGGGATCGACTGCCCGGAATACATCCAGAGTCGGTCACTCAATCCGGTGATGCGAGGCTCCGAAGGCCGCGACGTAGCCTACAGCGAATGGAACCTGCACCCGAGCCGGGCCGGGGTCGAGCTTCAGCTTCGCACGGTTCGAACGGCGGACGCGAAACTGACCGTGGACTTGTTGTCCGGGGCGGGCGAGATGTACGACCTGGCGAACGACCCGGACGAGATGGAGAACCTGTTCGACGACGCCGGCCGCCGGGGTCTTCGTCACGACTTGACCGACATGATCCGAGCCCGGCCCGGTGCCATCCTGTCAGAGTTCCCCGAGCATCGGGAATAGCCCGGCATGACGAACCCGAAAGAGATACCCGACGCGTCCGACTTCGATCTGAGCCGGATCGCGGGCTACAGGCTGTCGGCCTTGTCGAACCGCCTGACGCTTTGGTCCGCGCGGGTCTACAGACGCGAGTTCGGGGTGAGCTCGCTCGAATGGCGGGTTCTCGCGAGCCTTGCCGCACTGGGTCCCGTCACGGCGCGCGATGTCGCCGAATTCGCCGTGCTGGACAAGAGCAATGTCAGCCGGGCCGTTCACCGGCTGACCCATCGCGGGTTCATCGAACGATGCGGCCACCCCGTCGACGGTCGAAGCAGAATCCTGACCCTGACGAAGGAAGGTCGGATATTGCACGGCAAGATCTCCGCGCACTCCCGACAACGGGACAAGGAATTGTTTCGCGGCTTCACGGAATCCGAACGCGAGAGCTTCGCCGCGTTTTTGACAAGGCTCGACGAGCGCGCCCGGCTGTTGCTCAGAGCCACCGAGAGATAGCCTGCGATGAAGATCGTTCTGCTGGGCACGGGAACGCCGGCGCCGTCGCTCAAGCGGGCGAGTTCGAGCTATCTGGTCGATCTGGGCGACAGCGTCGTGCTGTTCGACTTCGGGCCCGGCGCCTACAACCGCATGATGGAAGCGGGATACGGGGCCACCGACATCACCGACCTGGTGTTTTCCCATCTGCACTACGACCACTGCCTGGATTATGCGCGGCTGGTGATGACGCGCTGGGACCAGGGCGCGGGCCGGATTCCGGAACTCAACGTCTACGGACCGGCGCATACGGCGCGCATGACCCGGCTGCTGTTCGCCGCCGACGGCGTATTCGGGCCCGATATCGAGGCGCGGACGACACTCGAGCCCAGCGTGCAGGTCTTCGAGTCGCGCGGGGGAACCCGTCCCCGGAAGCGCCCCGACCCTCTCGTGCGAGAACTTGCGAGCGGCGATGTCGTCGAAGGCAGCGGCTGGACCTTGAAAACCGTAAGCGTGCCGCATGCCCAGCCGGCGCTCGAATGTTTCGGCTTCCGGCTCGACGCGCCCGGCGGCTCGTTCGCCTATTCGGGCGACGCCGGACCTTCCAGCGCCTTCGCGCGGCTGGCCGCGGAATCGGACGTGCTGGTCCACATGACCTATCAGATCTCGGGCACCGCTCCGGGACCGGAATGGATCCGCGGCGCGGCCGGACACATCGAGGCGGCGCGGGTCGCGGCGGACGCGAAGGTTCGCACTCTGGTCGTGAGCCATGTCTCCAACCAGATGGACGTTCCGGGCGTGCGCGAACGACTCATCGCGGAGATGGCGGAAATCTTCGACGGCAACATCGTCTGGGGAGAGGACCTCATGCGCGTTCCCGTCGGCGACCTCCAAGCCGAGCGTCACACCGGCTAGGCGATACGCGTTGCCGGGTTCCATTCGCCGGTGATAAAGTTGCCATGACAACTAAAAACAGACGTTGGATCGACAGGAGGCACGATATGACGTTCAAATCTCGTGGCAGTAGCGTGATCGCGGCGGGAATCGCGGGCGCGCTTGCGTTGTCAGCTGGATCGGCAGCCGCGGCGTGGAAGCCCAGCGGTCCCATCAACCTGATGATCGCGTTCGCCGCGGGCGGCGGCGCGGACACTCAGGCGCGGCTGATCGCGACGGAGCTCGAAAAAAGCAAGGGCTGGAAGATCATCCCGCAGAACGTCACCGGCAAGGGCGGGGCGGTGATGGCGCGCAAGCTGAAGACCCAGCCGAATGACGGGCTGACCTTCGGCATCGCGGTAACCGAGACCTTCGGCTACAACATGCTCGCCGTGAAGAAGGCGGGTTACTCGGTCGACGATTTCACTTACGTCACGACGACGGCCGGCTCGCAGATGGGAATCGTCGCGAAGACGAGCCGCGGCTGGAAATCGATCCAGGACGTCATCGCGGCGGCGAAGGGCGGCGCGACCGTAAAACTCGGCGCCATGAGCGCGAAGCTCGCCGACATTGCCTACACCATCGAGCAGAAATACGGCGTCAAGTTCAATACGGTCGTGTTCAGGGGTGGCCGCAAGGTGCTGAACGCGATCACCGCCGGCGATGTCGATGTCGGCTGGGTCGCGGGCATCCAGGCGAAGGGCGTGCGGGCGGGCGACCTCGTCAACCTGATGTCGGGTGAGACCACTCGCCTCAAGATATCCCCGGACGTTCCGACCCTGGGCGAGCTCGGCATCCCCTACGACGCGGGCGCCAAGTTCCTGATCGTCGCCCCCAAGGGCATTCCCGCGGATGCCCGCAAGGGGATCGCCGATGCGGTCGCCGCGGTGCTGACCGATAAGTCCACCAAGGCGGCGCAGTTCGTGCAGCGCGCCTTCGGAGGTCCGCAGCTCATCTCCGGCGCGGCGCTCGAGAAATTGATCTCGGACGGCATCGCCGGGTCGAAAAAGCTGATGATGGCCACGAAATAGGCCGGCGCCCCGGAGCCGGTTCCGGCTGCGGGGACCGATATGCGTTTCGATCCCTGGTCGCTGGGCGTCGCAGCGGTTGTCGCCGCGTTCGCCCTGTTGACCCTGGGGATCTGGATCCCCGCCGACGTGGAGAGCGGCGTCGTCGAGACGTTCCGGCGGCGCACCGTCATCGGCGACGCCCTTGCCCCAACCGCCGTCGCTATTGGCATGGCCGGAACGGCGGCGCTCCTCGCGGTTTCCGAAATCCTGAACCGCCACGGGTCCGGGGCGGTGCCGGACCGGCATAGCCTGGCGTTCATCGCCCGCTTCGCGGCCGTGATCGTCGTCGGGCTCGCGTTGATGAGCCACACGGGACCGCTGGTCGTCGACGCGATCAACGCGCTCGGCGGCGCCATCGGCACCTATCGCGAGCTGAGAGACACCGTCCCCTACAAGTATCTCGGCTATCTGCTGGGCGGCACGGTCCTGGTCGGCGGCGCGATCGCGGTCGTCGAGCAGCGGCTGACGCGCGGCGCGGCGTTGGCCGGCGTCATTGCCGCGCTTGTACTTACCGGCCTCTACGACCTGCCGTTCGACGACCTGTTGTTACCGCCGAACGGCGATCAGTGATGGGCGTCCTCGACCATGTCTGGCTCGGGGTCGTCGCGGTGTTTACCCAGGCACCGGTCGCGACGGTGTTCGGCCTGCCGATCTCGATCGTGGTCGTCATGGTGGTTCTGGGTTTTCTCGGGGGGATCGTTGTGGGCGCAACGCCGGGCCTCGGCGGACCCTTCGCCATGGCGATCTCGCTGCCGATCCTGATCACCATCTTCGGCTTCAATCCCGACGCGCTCCTGCCGGTGCTCGGTTTCCTGATCGGCATCATGAAGGGGGCGACGGTGGGCGGCGCGGTGCCGGCGATCCTGTTCAACACGCCGGGAACGCCCGATTCCCTGATGACCACGCTCGACGGGTTCCCCATGACCCGCAAGGGCGAGGCCGGCAAGGCGCTCCGCATTGCACACTTTTCCTCCGCTTCCGGCGACACGCTTTCGGACCTCGTCCTATTCACCTGCGCGCCCTTCCTCGCCATCGCTGTCGAGGCCTATCTCGACTTCCCGGAGAAGGCAGCGCTGATCGTCCTGTCGCTCGCCTTCATCTCCGCGGTGGTGGGCGACTCGGTCTGGAAGGGCATTCTCGCCGCACTGTTTGGCATGTTCTTCGCCTTCATCGGCACCGGCGAGGACCACCATCCGCGGCTTTCGCTTGGGACCGATGCGCTGGCGGGCGGGCTGCCCCTGATCGGCGTAGTGCTCGGCGTGCTGATCCTCGGGGAGGTGTTCACGGCGCTGGAACAGATGTGGCGCGAGAAGCGCGCGACCGACGCGATCGCGGCGCCCCCGGCCGTCGGCGACAACCGGCTTCGGCTTCGCGACATACGGCGCATCGCACCCTTCGTCGCGATGTCCGCCGGAATCGGCACCATGGTGGGCGCGCTCCCCGGCATCGGCTCGACCCTGGCGGCGACGCTCGGCTATGCCACGGGACGCAGGCTGCACAAGGGCGGGGTCCGGTTCGGCGACGGCGCGCCCGAAGGGGTCGCGGCGACGGAGGCGGCGAACAGCGCTGTCTCGGGCGCCAACCTGATCCCGGTGCTTTCCCTCGGCATCCCGGGCAACGTCGCGGCGGTTTTCATTATCCTCGCGACCGAGACCATCAGCGGCTTCAACCCGGGCCCGGCGGTGTTCCGCCTGACCCCGGACCAGATCAACAGCGAGATGGTGATCGCCTTTGGCCTGTTCACGACGATGGTTCTCGCCAACCTGCTGAACTGGACGGTCGGCGGGGCGTTCATGCGCTCGATGGGCATCATGGTTCGAATCCCGAAGCAACGCCTGTTGCCGATCGTGCTGCTGCTGACCCTCACCGCGATTTATGCGCAGCGCCCGGAAATGCTCGCGATATACACCACGCTGTTCTTCGGCCTGGTCGGCTACCTGCTGCGCAAGTTCCGGTTCTCCGTCCTGCCGTTCGTGATCGCCTTCATCCTCGCCAACAACCTGGAAGAAGCGGTGCGTCAGGCATTCTCGGCGACCGGGGCCGATCCGTGGTTCCTGTTCTCCAGCCCGGTCTCGATCGCCTTCATGGCGCTCGCGGTGCTCGTCGTCGTGTTCTTCGCCAGCGGCCGCGGCGGACAGGAAAAGAAAGGAAATTAGTATGGCAACGGATGGCCGGAACCTCCTCTTCATCATGTCGGACGAGCACAACCCGAAGATGCTCGGCTGCTACGGCCACGACATGGTGCGGACGCCCAATCTCGACCGGCTGGCCGAACGCGGCACGCGGTTCTCCGCCGCCTACACCAATTCGCCGATCTGCATTCCGGCGCGCGCCGCCTTCGCCACCGGCCGCCATGTCCACGAGACGCGATACTGGGACAACGCCCATCCCTATGACGGAGCCATCGCGAGCTGGGGGCATCGCCTGCAGCGCGAGGGGCACCGGGTCGAGGCCATCGGCAAGCTGCACTATCGCGGCGACGACATCGATTCCGGATTCGACCGACGGATCGAACCCATGCATGTCATGGACGGAATCGGCCAAGTCTGGGGCTCGGTCCGCGACCCTCTGCCGCCTTCGCGCCCGGCGAAAATGCTGAACCGGATCGGGCCGGGGGAGTCGAACTACAACTGCTACGATCGCCTGATCGCCGACCGGGCGAAGGCGTGGCTCGCCGAGGCGGCGAAGCGGGACGAAAAACCCTGGGTGCTCTATGTCGGCTTTGTCGCGCCCCATTTCCCACTGGTGGTTCCCTCGGAATTTTACGATCTCTACCCGCTGGACCGCCTGCCGGAACGCAAGCTGGATCCGGCGAAGGGATATGTGCGCCATCCGTGGCTGCAGCGCATGGACGACTTCCAGCAGGTCGACCGAAACCTCTCGGCGGAGGAGCGCCTGAAGGCGGTAGCCGCCTATTTCGGCCTCTGCACATATGTCGACGCGCTGATCGGCGAGGTACTGGAGACGCTGGACGCGGTCGGGCTCGGCGAGACCACCCGCGTCGTCTACACCAGCGACCACGGCGACAATGTGGGCGCGCGAGGTCTCTGGGGGAAATCCAACATGTACGAGGAATCGGCGGGAATTCCGCTGATCCTTACCGGACCCGATACGCCGGCGGGTGCCGTCTGCGACACGCCGGTCTCGCTGCTCGACGCCTATCCCACCATCCTACGCGGCGCGGGACTCGCACCGACCGACGATGAGGAGGCGTTGCCCGGCCGGTCGTGGCTCGATATCGCCGCCGCGCCCTACGATGCCGAGCGCGTCGCGTTCGGCGAATACCACGCCGCCGCCTCGCCGAGCGCCGCCTTCATGGTGCGGCGGGGGAGCAGGAAGCTCATCCATTACGTCGGCTACGAGCCGGAGCTGTTCGATCTCGCGGACGACCCCGAGGAGACGGTCGACCTCGCCGTCTCGGACCCCGCGGGGGTGGCGGAATACCAAGCGATCCTCCGCCGCATTTGCGATCCCGAACGCGTCGACCGCATGGCCAAGGACGACCAGAACGCGCTGACCGACCGCTATGGCGGGCCGGAGGCCGCCTTCCGGACCGGCACGCCGGGGGCGACGCCGGTTCCGGGGCAGGCGCCCGAGTAGGGCGAACGTCTCCCGACCGTTCGCGCGGCGCGCTTGCCGGGTTGCCAGGGCCGCGTACCGCCAAGCGGCGAAGTTGACTCGCGCCGGGCGCCGCCCGACGCTGTGCGCCACTGACCGGAGAAGCGGGCGCGCATGGCATCGAACAAAACCCTCTATCTCGCGAACCCGTACGGCTTCTCGGCGCAGCAGAACCGGGGACCGTTGCGGGAGCTGAAGGCGGCCCTGGAAACCCTGGGCGCCAAGGTCTGGGAGCCGTTCGAACGCAACAACCAGATCGACCGGGCCAGCCCCGGCTGGGCCTACCGGATCGGCCAGGCCGACCTGCGGGACGTGCGGGACGCCGACGGGCTGTTCGCCGTGGTCAACGGCTGTCCGCCGGACGAAGGCGTCATGGTGGAGCTCGGCATGGCGATCGCGTGGAAGAAGCCGGTATTCCTGTTCCGCGACGATTTCCGCCACTGCACGGACAGCGAGACCTACCCGCTCAACCTGATGCTGTTCACCGGCCTGCCGGAAGTCGGTTGGGAAGCCTGGTGGTACGGTTCGGTCGAGGAGATCGCGGACCCCGGCAAGGCCCTCGCGCGGTGGCTCGGGGACGACGCGACCGGCTGAGCGTCATGACGGGCCGTCTTACCGATCTTGAAACCACCGTCCGGGACCTGATCGACGGCAAGACGAAGCCGCTGGGCGCCCTGGGACAAGTGGAAGCGATCGCGGTGCAAATCGCGCGCGCCACCGGGAAGACGGCGCCGTGCCTCGAATCCTGCGAGCTGACCATCTTCGCCGCCGACCACGGAATCGCCGCGGAAGGAGTTTCCGCCTACCCGCAGGCGGTAACCCGGCAAATGGTGCTGAATTTCCTGCACGGGGGGGCAGCCGCCAACGTGTTCGCGAATTCCGTGGGCGCGTCGGTCCGGGTGGTCGACGCGGGCGTGGCGGGACAACCCATGGAACATCCGGATCTCCTGCCGCGGCGCATAGCGGCGGGCACGCAAAATTGCCTCCTCGAGCCCGCGATGACAGAGGCGCAGCGGGACGACGCAATTGGGGCAGGACGTGAGCTGGCGGCGGATTGCGCGGCGGACGTCCTGTGTTTCGGCGAAATGGGGATCGGCAACACGTCGGCGGCGACGCTGATCGCGAACAAGGTCCTCGACCTGCCCCTAGCCGGCCTTATCGGGCGCGGCACCGGTCTGGACGACGAGGGTCTGGCGCGCAAGAGCGCGGTCCTCGGGGCCGCATCGGAACGGACCGCGCCGGTCCTGGGCGCCGAAGCCGCGCTTGCCGAATACGGCGGCTTCGAAATCGCGATGATGGCGGGCGCCATGCTCGGCGGAGCGCATTCCGAACGCCCGATCCTCGTAGACGGGTTCATTTCCACCGCCGCGGCCCTCGTGGCCGTCCGGATGGAACCCGAGGCCGAGCGAAACCTGATCTTCGCGCACCGCTCGGCGGAGCCTGGACACTCGGAAATGCTGGAGGCGCTGAAGGCACGTCCGATTCTCGATCTTCAAATGCGCCTCGGCGAAGGCACGGGCGCGCTGCTGGCCTGGCCGGTGGTTCGGGCGGCGTCGGCCATGCTGACCGATATGGCGAGCTTCGAGAGTGCCGGCGTAAGCGGACCGGCCTGACGGCGGGTTCGCGGGATGAGACCCGTCATCGTCCGCGAATGGCTGTTGCTCCGCCTGGCATGCCAGATGCTGACCCGGCTGCCGGTGGCGCGCGGGATCGACTACGCCGCCGCGCTCGACGCCGCTTCCGTTCGGTACTATCCCGCCGTCGGAATTCTCGTGGGGCTGGCCAGCGGCACCGTATTCGCAGCCGCCTTCGGTCCCTTCGGTCCGTTGCCGGCTGCCGTTCTGGCGATCGCGGCCTCCGCCCTGCTCACCGGTGCAATGCACGAGGACGGCCTCGCGGACACCGCGGACGGTATCGGAGGAGGACGATCGGCGGAACGCGCGCTCGAAATCATGCGCGACAGCCGCATCGGCGTATACGGCGTTCTCGCCCTCATACTCGTCGTCGCGGCCAAGATTTTCGCCCTGGCAACGCTCTCGCCGTGGATGGGCCTTGCGGTCCTTGTCGCCGCGCACGGGCTTAGCCGGTGGAGCGTCGTTCTCGTCATCGCGACCGCTCGCTATGTCCGCGGGTCCGGTACGGCGAGCCCGGTCGCCGGCGCGGTTTCTCCCCTGTCACAATCGATCGCGGGAGGAACCGCCCTCGCCTGTCTGGCGCTGGCGGGATACGCCGCTTCCCCTCAGGCGGCGGCGGGTATCCTCGTCGGGCTCGCCTGCGGACATGTCGCGATGCGCGCCACATTTCAGCCGAAGCTGAAAGGCTACACGGGCGATTGCCTAGGGGCGACGCAGCAGGTGAGCGAACTCGGCGCCTACCTGGGCCTGCTGGCCTGCCTCTAGGACGCAAGCGCTGTCGTCAGAGCGGCTTCCAGCCGTCTCCACGCGGCTTCGTCCGGCGGCATACCGAATCTCAGACAACCGGGCCGCTCGGGAAAATCGCGCACCAGGATCCCGGCACGTCCCAGCGCCTCTGCGATCCAAGGCGCTTTGTCATGTCTCACCAGTCGGAACAGTGACGTTCCCCCGACCGCTTCGAGCCCTTGCGACGACAGGAGCGAGTCGAGCCGCTCGCCCGTCCGCGCCAGGCGTTCCTTCATCCTTCCCCGCCAGCCTTCGTCGCCGAGCGCCGCCAAGGCCGCGTGAATCGCTATTCCCGAGACAGGCCACGGCCCCAGCGCCTCCTCCACCCGGATGACGATGTCCGGTTCCGCGACCAGGAAACCGAGCCGTAGCCCGGCCAGCCCGTAGGCCTTGCCGAACGAACGCAGGACGATCAGCCCCGGCCGGGGAAGCGCGGGCACGACACTGAGATTCGCCTCGGAAAATTCGGCGAAAGCCTCGTCGACGACCAGGCGCCCCCCCGCCCGGGCCCTGCGGGCCTGCAATTCCTGCAGCTTCGTTGGAGCCAGTCCGCTGCCGTCGGGGTTGTTCGGATTGCACAGGATCGCGACATCGCCTTCTTCCAGCGACTCTATTCCTGCGCTTTCGACGACGGCGGCGCCCGCGGCAGACCAGGCAGCCGCGAACTCTCCGTAAGTGGGGGACCGGATGACGACCCGTTCAGCGGGGAAAATACGGGGCAACGACGAAATCAGGATTTGCGTGCCGGGCGCGACGGCGATCAGGTCGGGGTCGCACGCGCCGTAGGCCGCCGCCGCCGCCGCCTTCAGTTTCCCGATGTCTTCCGTTTCGGGCAGGCGCGTATAGGCTGTCTCGGGGATCGGCGGCACCGGGTAGGGGAAAGGATTGATGCCCGTCGACAGATCGATCAGCGGTTCGGGCGCGCCGGGGTATCTCTGCCGGAGGAGCGATAGCTGGCCGCCGTGGTGGATCATTCCCGGGTGCCGATCGTGACATTCGCGGTGTGGTTCGAGACCAGCCTGTTCATCCTCGTCGCCGCGCTCGCCGTCGAGGCGGCCTCCGGTTATCCGAAGCCGCTCTTCGCCCGGCTCGCCCATCCCGTTGTCTGGATCGGCGACTTCCTGGACCGCGTGGAACGGCGCTGGAACGGCCCGACCTTGCCCGAACGCCGCCGCCGCCTCAACGGCGCGTACTGCGTTCTTCTTCTCCTGATCCTTTCCGCGGGTGCCGCTGCCGTCCTCCAGATTGCCGCTCTCTCGTTCTTGCCCTGGTGGGTCGCGGGGTTGGCGCTCGCCTTTCTTGCGTCGTCGCTGTTCGCGCAGCGCAGCCTTCACGAACACGTCGCGGCGGTCAGAGACGGTCTCGCGACCGGCGGTCTCACGGAAGGAAGGGTCCAGCTGCGCCATATCGTCGGCCGCGATACCGGAGCTCTCGACGAAGCCGGCGTAGCCCGTGCCGCCATCGAGAGCCTCGCCGAAAATTTCTCCGATGCCGTGGTGGCGCCCGCTTTCTGGTGTGCCGCCCTCGGATTGCCGGGCGCGGCCGCTTACAAGGCGATCAATACGGCGGACAGCATGGTCGGATACGACAGCGAGCGATTCCGGCATTTCGGCCGGTTCGCCGCGCGCCTCGACGATCTCGTCAACCTGCCCGCGTCGCGGCTCAGCGCGTTCTGGATAGTCCTCGCGGCCGTCTCGTTACGCGATGCTTCCCCTCTCGGCGCGTTGAGGGCCGTCCGGCGGGACGCCTCCCGCCATCGCTCCCCCAACGCCGGCTGGCCGGAAGCCGCCATGGCGGGCGCGCTGGGGCTGCGCCTGGGAGGACCGCGGCAATATCCGCACGGGTTCGTCGACGATGTGTGGATGGGCGATGGGCGGACCGAAGCGACGCCGGAAGACATCGGGCGCGCGCTCCGCCTCTATCGGCTCGCCTGCGCAATCCAGCTCGGCGCAGCCGCGCTCCTGTTTCTCTCTATCGCGCCAGTCTGATCAGGCGGTCGATATCGAGATGCGCCTCCAGATGGTCGGCCAGCGCGTCGAGCGTCCGGTCGATCAGCCCGTCGTGGTCGTCGATGCCGGACTCCGCGCCAAATGCACGCAACCAATCGGCGCGATACCGGTCGCTCGCGAACAGCCCGTGCACATAGGTGCCGGCGACCCGGCCGTCGACCGATCCGGCGCCATCGGTCCGTCCGTCGGAAAAGCGGTGGAGCGGTCTTTCCGCGTCGGGTCCACCGGTTCTTCCCATGTGAATTTCGTAGCCGCAAAACCCGATCCCGCGGCGCGCGGTCTCGCCCGAGACTTCCCTGACCGTCTTCGGATGGGCCAGCACGGTGTCGACCTCCAGCAGCCCCAAACCGTCGACAGTCCCGGGCGGACCTTCCAGGCCGTCAGGATCCGAGATCGTCCGTCCCAGCATCTGGTACCCGCCGCAAAGGCCGAGAACGCGGCCGCCGCGACGGCGGTGCGCAAGTATGTCGACGTCCCAGCCTTCCTGCCGCAGCGCCGCGAGGTCCGCGACGGTCGCCTTGCTGCCGGGAAGGATGACGAGGTCGGCATCCGTCGGCAGAGGGGTGCCGCGCTCGACCATATTCAGATGCACCGCCGGTTCCGCGCTCAGCGGGTCGAAGTCATCGAAATTCGCGATCCTCGGGAGCTGAGGCACGGCGATGCGCACAAGCCGTTCGCCGGCAATTTCGGGCGGCCGGACGGACCCTCTTTCCAAAAGATCGTAGGCGTCCTCGGCCGGTAAAAGCCTCGCGCGCTCGAAATAGGGTACCAGCCCCAGCGCCGGCCACCCGGTCCGCGCGGCGATGTCCGCCATGCCGTCTTCGAACAGGGTCGGGTCGCCCCGCATCTTGTTGACGACGAAGCCGGCGACCAGCGCGGCGTCGGAAGGGTCTATCACCGCTTTCGTGCCGACCAGCGCGGCAATGACTCCACCCCGATCGATGTCCCCGACCAGCACCACGGGAATATCGGCGGCGGCGGCGAAACCCATATTGGCGATATCCGCAACCCGCAGATTCGTCTCCGACGCGCTGCCCGCACCCTCGACGACGACGATATCGGAGGTCTCGCGCACTTTCCGGAAGCTCTCCAGCACTCGCGGCAACAGCCCGCGCTTCGCATTCTGGAACTCGCGCGCGCGGGCGACACCCTCCACCCGGCCCTGAACGACGACCTGCGCGCCGATATCGGAGCTGGGTTTCAGCAGGACGGGGTTCATATGCACGCTGGGCGCGACCCGCGCGGCGCGTGCCTGGAGCGCCTGCGCCCGGCCGATTTCGCCGCCATCGGCCGCGACCGCGGCGTTGTTCGACATGTTCTGGGGCTTGAAGGGGCAGACCGCGTGTCCGCGGTTTGCGAGCGCTCTCAGGAGCCCGGCAGAGAGGACGGACTTGCCGACATTCGAGCCCGTCCCCTGCAGCATGATCGCCCTTCCGGGCATCAGTACTCGATGCCCTCCTGGGTCTTCACGCCCGCCTTGAAGTGGTGTTTGACGAGGGTCATCTCGGTAACCAGATCGGCAGCCTCCATCAGCGGCGCCTTGGCGTTCCGGCCGGTGACCACGACATGGAGGTCCTTCGGCCGACCAGCCAGACCCGCAAGGACCTCGTCGAGGGAAAGGTAGCCGTAGCGCAGCGCGATGTTGAGTTCGTCCAGGACGACGAGGCCGAAATCCGGATTCGCCATCGTCGCTACGGCGGTCTCCCAGGCCTTCCTGCAGGCCGCGATGTCGCGCTCCTTGTCCTGGGTCTCCCAGGTGAATCCCTCGCCGAGCGCGTGCCACTCGACCATGTCGGGGGCCATCGATTCGAGCGCGATCTTCTCCCCGGTGGACCAGGCGCCCTTGATGAACTGCACCACGCCTACCTTGCGGCCGCGGCCGATCATTCGGAGCGCCAGCCCGAAAGCCGCCGTCGACTTGCCCTTGCCGGTGCCGGTGTGGACCATCAGAAGGCCCTTCTCGATGGTCTTCGAGGCGACCTCGGCATCCTGAACGGCCTTCCTGTGGGCCATTTTCGCCTTGTGGCGTGCGCCGTCGTCTTTCCGTTCGGTCATCCTGTCCCTTTGACGATCATGGGGATCCCGGCGACCATGAAGTGCACATGTTCCGCGCGCGCGGCAAGCTTGGCGTGAAGGTCGCCGGTCGCGTCCCGAAAATCGCGGGCCAGCGCATTGTCGGGAACGATCCCCAGACCGACCTCGTTGGACACGAGCACGGTCGGGGCGCACCGCCTTTCGAGCGCCGCCAGCAGGCCGTCCACGGCCGTTTCCACCGGGCGGCCGTTCAGCATCAGATTGCTTAGCCACAATGTCAGGCAATCGACCAGCAACGGGGTATCTTCCAGACTATCGGCGAGGGCGGAGTCCAGTTCCAGAGGCGCCTCGACGGTCCGCCAGCCGCTCCGCCGGCGGGCCTTGTGCGCCTCGATCCGCCGGCGCATTTCCTCGTCCAGCGGCTCGGCCGTCGCGATGTACCGCCAGGGCGGCGGGCTGGCCTCGATCAACGATTCGGCGTGGCGGCTCTTGCCCGAACGGGCGCCTCCGAGGACCAGATAAAGCTTTTCGACCGGCATTCGGTTCCCAGCGGATGCGTAGACCGCCGCAGCGGCGCCTTGTAACATGGCACCGAGGAGAATGCAGGGCTTTGCGCCCTAAGTCGCGGTCGCTCTCGCCGCCGCCGGAAAGATCTTGATCGACCCAGAAAATCGCACGAACGGAAAGGCCGGGACGCGCGACGGGCGGCCGGTGCTGCACATTTGCCTGACCTGCCGGCCGGCCGGCACGGCACCGGATGCGCCCAACGATCCTGCCGCGGGATCGCGGTTCCACGACGCGGTGCTGAGCCGCCTGAGCGTCCGGGATCTGGAGGACTCCATCCGGGTCAACCCGGTGACCTGCATGGCAAATTGCGAGCAGGGATGCAGCGCGGCGCTGTCGGCGCCCGGCAAGTGGTCCTACATCGCGGGATTCCTGGGCGCCCACCTGGCCGACGATGTCATCGACTACGCGCTGGTCTACGCCGCCTCGCGGACGGGCGTCGTCATGCCGTCGAAGCGCGCGCCCTCGCTGCGCGACGCGGTCGTCGCCC
>JAPPHW010000176.1 GCA_028820945.1 Defluviicoccus sp. | reverse complement strand
ACGGCTGCTCGATCAGGCGCGGGTTCGCGCGCTGGCCTCCGGGCCGGGAATGAGCATGCTCTGCGGCCGGTTCGAGGGCGTCGACGAAAGGGTGCTCGAGGCGCACGAAATCGAGGAGGTCAGCCTCGGAGATTTCGTGCTGTCGGGAGGCGAGCCGGCCGCGATGGCGCTGATCGACGCTTGCGTGCGGCTGTTGCCCGGCGTGATCGGTCAGGCCGACTCCCTGGCCGAGGAGAGCTTTGCCGACGGGCTGCTCGAGTACCCGCACTACACGCGCCCGCAGGAATGGCGGGGGCGAAGGGTGCCCGACGTGCTGTTGAGCGGGCATCACGAGCGGGTCCGCGAATGGCGCCTGGCCGAAGCGGAACGTTCGACGCAGGAACGCCGGCCCGATCTGTGGCGGCGCTACCGGCGGTCGATGGAAGGGGACGACGATGAACGTGATTGAGCAGATCGAAGCCGAGCAGATCTCGAAGCTGACCGAGGAACGGCCGATCCCGGCATTCGCGCCGGGGGACACGGTGCGCGTCCACTTCAAGGTCGTCGAAGGCACCCGCGAACGGATCCAGGTCTATGAGGGCGTGGTGATCGCGCGCACGTCGAGCGGCGTCAATTCCGCGTTCACCGTGCGCAAGATTTCCTACGGCGAAGGCGTCGAGCGCGTCTTCCCGCTCTATTCGCCGCGCATCGACCGGATCGAGGTCGTCCGCCGGGGCAAGGTCAGGCGCGCGAAGCTCTATTACCTGCGGAGCCGGCGCGGCAAGCGCGCCCGCATCGCCGAGAAGGTCGATCGCAGGCAATTCGCCGAGGAAGCGGAGGCCGTGCCCGAAGCCGAAGCAACCGGCTCCGACGAAGATTAGATCCGAACCGGAACTTCCGGGGTTTACAGACCGGCCGGGCCGCGCCCGGGACCAATCGAGGGAGGCGCTCGATGGCGCAACCGAAGACGCTGTTCGACAAGATCTGGGAAAGCCACGTGGTTGACGTCCAGGAGGACGGTACCTGCCTGCTCTATATCGACCGGCAGATCATCCACGAGATCACCAGCGCCCAGGCGTTCGAGGGGCTGCGCGCGGCAGGCCGCACGGTGCGCCGGCCGGAAGCCCAGCTTCTGGTCCCCGACCACAACGTGCCGACGACGGACCGATCGCTGCCGATCGAGAACGAGGAATCGCGCATCCAGATCGATCTCCTGAAGGAAAACGCCGAGGCGTTCGGATTGCCCTATATCGAGCTCAACGACATCCGCCAGGGCATCGTGCACGTGATCGGCCCGGAGCAGGGCTTCACCCTGCCCGGGCTCACCATGGCCTGCGGCGATTCCCACACCTCGACGCACGGCGCCTTCGGTTGCCTCGCCTTCGGCATCGGCACCTCGGAGGTCGAGCACGTGCTCGCCACCCAGTCGCTGATCCAGCGCCCGGCGAAGAACATGCGGGTCACGGTCGAAGGCGCGCTGCCGCAGGGCGTGGTCGCAAAGGACCTCGCGCTTGCCATCATCGGCGCGATCGGAACCGCCGGCGGCACCGGCTGCGTCATCGAGTACGCCGGCAAGGCGGTCGAGGACCTGTCGATGGAAGGCCGCATGACGCTTTGCAACATGACCATCGAGGGCGGGGCGCGGGCCGGTCTCGTCGCCCCGGACCAGACGACCTTCGACTACATCAAGGGCCGGCCCATGGCGCCCAAGGGGGCGGAATGGGAGCAGGCCGAGGCCTACTGGCGGACACTGCCCTCCGATCCCGGCGCGGCGTACGACAAGGAGGTCACGATCTCCGCCGACAGCATCGAGCCGCAGGTTACCTGGGGCACCAGCCCGGAGATGGTGCTGCCGATCTCCGGCTCGGTGCCCGACCCCTCGGGCGAGGAGGACGGCAACCGCAAACGCTCGCTGGAGCGGGCGATCGACTATATGGGGCTCACCGCCGGCCAGGCGCTGACCGATATCAGGGTCGACAAGGTCTTCATCGGCTCATGCACCAACTCGCGGATCGAGGATTTGCGCGTCGCGGCTGCCGTGGCCCGGGGGCACAGCGTCGCCGACGGCGTCCACGCGATGGTGGTGCCGGGTTCCGGGCTGGTGAAGCACCAGGCCGAGGAAGAGGGACTCGACGCGGTGTTCAAGGAAGCCGGGTTCGACTGGCGCGAGCCGGGCTGCTCGATGTGCATCGCGATGAACGGCGACATGCTGCAGCCGGGCGAGCGTTCGGCGTCTACGTCGAACCGCAACTTCGAGGGCCGCCAGGGGCCGGGCGGGCGCACCCACCTGATGAGCCCCGCGATGGCTGCCGCCGCCGCGGTCAACGGTCATCTGAGCGATCACCGGCAACTTCTGTAGGGAGACGCGAGCGATGGAGAAATTCAACACCCTTCAGGGCATCGCGGCGCCGTTCCCGATGGTCAATGTCGATACCGACCGGATCATTCCGGCGCGATTCCTGAAGACGATCAAGAAGACCGGGCTCGGGAAAAACCTGTTCAACGAGCTGCGCTACAGCGAGGACGGCTCGGAAAGGCCCGACTTCATCCTCAACAAGGCGGCCTATCGGGAGGCCAGGATCCTGGTCGCGGGCGACAATTTCGGCTGCGGCTCGTCGCGCGAGCACGCGCCTTGGGCGCTGATCGATTTCGGTATCCGTTGCGTGATCGCGCCGAGCTTCGCCGACATCTTCAACAACAACGCGTCCAAGAACGGCATGCTGCTGATCGCGCTGCCCCAGGAAACGGTCGACAAGCTGATGGAGGATGCCGAGAAGGGCGGAAACGCCCGCCTTTCGGTCGACCTCGAGAAGCAGCAGATCGTTCGCCCGGATGGGGAAGTCATCGACTTCGACATCGATCCGTTCAAGAAGCACTGCCTTCTCAACGGGCTCGACGACATCGCGTTGACCCTGCAGAAGGACGACAAGATTGCCGCCTTCGAGGACGGGCGCAAGACAGCCCAGTCTTGGGCCTGACGCCGCGATGGCCGCCAACAAGAAGCTGCTGATTCTCGCCGGGGACGGAATCGGTCCCGAGGTGATGGGCGAGGTGCGCCGGGTCGTCGACTGGATGGACCGGCGCCGCCATGTGAGCTTCGACGTCGACGAGGCGCTGGTCGGCGGGGCGGCGATCGACGCCGAGGGCGGGCCGATCTCCGACGCCACGATGGACGCCGCGATGGGCGCCGATGCGGTCCTGCTGGGCGCCTGTGGCGGACCCAAATGGGCCGATGTGCCGTTCGATATACGGCCCGAGGCCGGCCTCCTTCGGCTGCGCAAGGATCTCCAGCTGTTCGCCAATCTGCGCCCGGCGCTGGTCTTCGATGCGCTGGCCGAGGCCTCGACGCTCAAGACCGAGCTGGTTGCGGGGCTCGATATCCTGATTGTCCGCGAGCTTACCGGCGGGGTCTATTTCGGCGAGCCGCGCGGTATCGAGGATCTGGAGGACGGCGAGCGCAGGGGCATCAACACGCAGGTCTACACCACCTCCGAGATCGTCCGCGTCGCCCGCGTTGCCTTCGACCTCGCGCGCAAGCGGGACAACCGCGTCTGCTCGGTCGAGAAGGCGAACGTGATGGAGAGCGGGCTCTTGTGGCGCGAGGAGGTCGCCCGCCTGCACGAGGCGGAATACGCCGATGTCGAGCTCTCGCACATGCTCGCCGACAATTGCGGCATGCAGCTCGTCCGCGCGCCCAAGCAGTTCGACGTGATCGTCACCGATAATCTATTCGGCGACATGTTGTCCGACGTGGCCTCGATGCTGACCGGCTCGCTCGGCATGCTGCCTTCGGCTTCGCTCGGCCCGGCCGACTCCTCGGGGCGGAGGCGCGCGCTCTATGAGCCGATCCACGGCTCGGCGCCCGACATTGCCGGCGAGAACAAGGCCAACCCGCTGGCCACCCTGCTCAGCTTCGCGATGATGCTGCGCTATTCCTTCGACATGGAGGAAGACGCGGCGCTAGTGGAAAAGGCGGTCGAGAACGCGCTCGCCGGGGGGCTGCGCACCGGGGACATCATGCAGCCCGGGATGAACCTCGTCTCCACAACCGGGATGGGCGAGGCGGTCACCGCTGCGCTGGATGGGCTGGCGGCCTAGTTCTTCGTCATCTGCTGCGGCAGGTAGGTGGCGATCTCGGGGAACACCACCAGCAGCACCACGCCGATCTGCAACAGGATGAAGAAGGGGAACGCCGCGCGGGCGATCTGCAGGATGTTGCGCCCGGTAAGCCCCTGCAGCACGAACAGGTTGAAGCCGACCGGCGGCGTCACCTGCGACATCTCGACCACCAGCACGAGATAGATGCCGAACCACATCAGGTCGATCCCGGCTGCCTGGATCATCGGCAGGATGATCGACGTGGTGAGCAGGACCACCGAGATGCCGTCGAGGAAGCAGCCGAGCACGATGAAGAACACCGTGAGCGCGGCGATCAGCCCGTAGCGGCCAAGCTCCATCTCGCCGATCCACTGCGCCAGCGAGCGGGGGATGCCGGTGAAGCCCATGGCGATGGTCAGGAACGACGCCCCGACGAAGATGAAGCTGATCATGCAGGTGGTCCGGGTGGCCCCCATCAGGCTGTCGGCGAGGACCCGCCGGTTGAGCCCGCCCGTGCCCCAGGCGAGAGCGAGCGATCCCAGCACCCCGACCACCGCGGCTTCCACCGGGGTCGCGACGCCGAGATAGATCGAACCGAGGACGGCGAGGATCAGCAGGACGGTCGGCAGCAGACGGCGCGACTCGTAGACCTTGCGCCAGAACGACAGCCGCTCGTCGCTCTTCGGCACCCGGCCCGGATTAACCAGCGCCCAGAGCATGATGAACCCCATGAACAGCGCGATCAGCATCACGCCCGGCAGGATGCCCGCGATGAACAGCCGCGCGATCGAGAGCTCCGCGGCGACGCCGTAGACGATCAGGATGATCGAGGGAGGGATCAGGAAACCGAGCGTGCCCGAACCCGCGAGTGTCCCGATCGACATGCGCTCGTCGTAGCCGCGCTTGTGCAGCTCGGGGATCGACATGCGACCGATGGTCACCGCCGTTGCCGCCGAAGACCCTGAAATCGCCGCGAAGATGCCGCAGGCGACCACGTTGACGTGGAGCAGGCGGCCCGGCAACCGCGTCACCCAAGGCGCGATGCCGCGAAACATGTCCTCCGACAGCCGGGTTCGGAACAGGATCTCCCCCATCCAGACGAAAAGCGGCAGCGCGATCAGCGCGAACGGGGTGGTCGACCCCCAGGTCGTCGTCGCCAGCACCGGGCCCACCGGGGCCGTGGTGAAGGCCGCCATCGCGAACACCGCGACGCCGACCAGCGAGAGCGCTACCCAAAGCCCCGCCCCCAGCAGCAGCAGGAGCACGAAGGTCAGGATCAGCGCGATTGAGAGGATGTCCACCGCGCTAGGTCTCCCCGCCGGTCCTGAGCGCCCGCGCCGTCTCGTCGCCATCCCGCGCCGCGTATTGCGGCGTCCGTCCGCGCAGCATCGTCGTCAGCTCGTCGACGAAGGCGATCGCCAGCACGACGAGACCCAGCGCAAGACCCGATTGCGGGATCCAGAGAGGGGTCTTGATCAGCCCCTGGCCGACCTCCCCGAACACGAAGGTTTCGTATGCGAAGGCGCAGAAGTGCCAGGCGAAATAGATGCTGAGCGCGGTACCGAGCACGAGGCAGAAGATCTCGAAAGCGTTCCGCGCCCGCGGCGGCATCCGGAGCAGGAGAATCGAAACCCGGATGTGTTCGCCGCTGGTCAGCGTATAGGCGAGGCCGAGGAAGATCGCCGAGGCGAGGCAGTATCCGGCGAACTCCGTGGCGGCGGGGATCAGCACGCCCGCCATGCGGCCGATAATCTCGGCCAGTATGGCGAGCGCGATACAGACGATGAATGCGGCCGACAACACGCCGCACCCTTTGTAGAGCCCGTTGAGGAGACGTCTCACATCGTCATGCGCGGGCCGGCAGGCGACCCCTCACCTGCCTCCCCGCGAACTCACTTGGACGCGCGATAGGCGTCCAGGATTTTCTTGCCGTCCGGCCCCGCCTTGGAAAGCCAGTCCTCGACCATCCGCCCGCCGGCCGCGCGCAGCCCCTTCATCAGGCCCGGCTTGGGTGGCACCACGGTGAGCTTCTCGTCGAGCTTCGCGGTCATCTTGGCGGTCTCGTTGGCGCTCATCTCCCAGCCCCGGGGCTCGGCGCGGGCGGCGGCATCGGTCACCGCCTTGCGGGTTGCCTCGCTCAAGCGCTTGAAGGCCCGGGTATTGACGATGACCATGTTCTTGCCGAGCCCGGCGCGGGTGTCGTGATAGTGGGAGAGGTAGTCCCAGGACTTGGTCAGAACGCCCGTGGTGGCCGAGGTAATCATCGCGTCGACGATCCCGGTCGAGAACGCCTGCGGTATGTCGACGAGCTGCACAGTGGTCGGCACCGCGCCGACCGCCGCGGCGTAGCGCGAGATGGTCGCGTTATAGGCGCGGAATTTCAGGCCCTTGAAGTCGTCGGCGCTCTTGAGCTCCTTCTTCGCGTAGAAGCCCTGGGGCGGCCAGGGGACCGAATAGAGGAGGGTCAGGCCCTTCTTGGCCAGCCGACTCGCGATGAACGGCTTGGAAACCTTCCACAGGCGCTTGGCCTGGTCGTAACTTTCCGCAAAGAACAGGAGCGAGTCGACCTCGTAGACGCGATCCTCGTTGGCCAGCAGCGAGACGATCGTCTCGCCCATCTGGATCTGGCCGCTCTGCACGGCGCGATGGATTTCCGGCAGCTTGTAGAGCGACTGCGCGCTATGGACGGTGATCTTCAGATCGCCCTTGGACGCATCCGCGATCTCCTTCACGAACCCGTGGATGTTCTTGGTGTGGAAGAACGGATCGGGGTAGGCCGTTGCCATGTTCCACTGCTGCGCGGCGAGCGCGCCATTGGCCGCGAGAAGCCCCGCCACGCCCATTGCCACCGCCGAAATCCTGAACTTCATCGCCGATCCCTTCGTTCCGTGATGCCTGGAAAGGAGTCTTCCATCGGCACCGTGCGGCGTCAACCGACGCGCCCCGTTGCTCGCCCGCGGGGGCCGCGCTATCATGTTCGGGTTTGCAACCCTCTGCTGAGGTGCGTGTTCATGAAAAAGACCTTCGCGATCATCGCGGCCGCTGCCCTTGCCGCTTCGGTCTCCACTTCGGCGTTTGCCTGCATGTACGGCAAGATGGTCTCGACCGAGAAATCCGGGCCCATCACGACCGCGCTCAATCAGCAGCCGTCGACGCCGGCACTCGAGACTCAGCCGATCGTGCCGAAGCCGGCCGATCAGAAACCCGAGGCCAAGTCGGACAGCTAGGGCCGGCGCGCCTCAGCGCATTTCCGGGATTGACGCCGCCGGTCCCGCACATTCGGGAGCCGGCGCGAAGGCACGCTCGCCGGTGGCGAGGCCGAGAGAGGGTATTCCAATGGGTTACAATGTTGCCGTGGCCGGCGCGACCGGTGCGGTCGGGCACGAGATTCTGCAATGTCTGGCCGAGCGCGCCTTTCCCGTCGACGACGTGGTAGCGCTTGCCTCCGAGCGCTCGGTCGGGCGCGAGGTTTCGTTTGGCGAAGACGAGGAGCTACCGGTCCGGGACCTCTCCGCCTTCGACTTCGCCGGTTTCGACATCGCGCTTTTCTCGCCCGGCGCGAAGGTCTCCGCCGTCCACGCGCCACGCGCCGCCAAGGCGGGCTGCGTGGTAATCGACAACACCTCGCGGTTCCGCATGGAGCCGGACGTGCCCCTGGTCGTGCCCGAAGTCAACGCGCACGCCCTTGCCGGGAGCAAGAGGAACATTGTCGCCAATCCGAACTGCTCCACCATCCAGATGGTGCTGGCGCTCAAGCCGCTGCACGATCTTGCCCGAGTCAGGCGGGTCGTGGTCGCGACCTACCAGTCGGTCTCCGGCGCCGGCAAGACGGCGATGGACGAGCTGTTCAACCAGACCCGCGGCATCTACGTGAACGAGCAGGTCCCCAACGAGGAGTTCACCAAGCAGATCGCCTTCAACGTCATTCCCCATATCGACGTCTTCATGGAGGATGGGGAGACCAAGGAGGAGTGGAAGATGGCGGTCGAGACGCGGAAGATCCTCGACCCGGATATCCGCGTGGCCGCGACCTGCGTACGCGTGCCGGTCTTCATCGGTCATGGCGAGGCCGTCAACGCCGAGTTCGACCGCCCGATTTCGGTCGAGGAGGCGCGCGAGGCGCTGTCGGAGATGCCGGGCGTCGCCGTCGTCGACCACCGTGCCGACGAGGGTTACGTAACGCCGGCGGAAAGCGCCGGCGAGGACCAGGTGTATGTCAGCCGGATACGCAAGGACCCGACGGTGGAAAACGGGTTGAGCTTCTGGGTCGTCGCCGACAATTTGCGCAAGGGGGCGGCGCTCAACGCCGTCCAGATCGCCGAGCACATCGCGCAATCGCGCCGGCTGCTGCCCGCGGCCTGACCGGGGAGGGAAAGATGGTCGTCGAGATCGCCACGATCTACGTCAAGCCTGAGGACGAGGCCGCTTTCCTCGAGGGTTTCTCGGAAGGCTCCGAAATTCTGCGCCGCCAGCCGGGTTGCCAGGGGCTGCGCTGGGGCAAGCGGGTCGAGCCCGAGCTCGCCTACATGATCGCGGTCGAGTGGGACCGGATCGAGGACCATTTCGCCTTCCGCGAGAGCGAGGACTACAAGACCTTCGGATCGAAGTTCCGCGACTGTCTCGCCAAGCCGCCGGAGGTCTTCCACTTCGAGCCGCGCGGCTGAGCGCGGCCGGCGGCCCTGCCCCGCGACCGTATCGCCGGACTGCTTCTCGCGGTCTCCCTGCCGCTCCTGATCGCCGGGCTGACGATGCCGGCGGTTTCGGTGACCAGCTTCGTCCTGTTCGGCCGGACTTACTCCATCGTGGAAGGCGTGTTCGGTTTCTGGTCGGACGGGCGCTATTTCCTGTTCGCGCTGGTCTTCCTGTTCTCGGTGGTGCTGCCGTTGGGAAAGGTCGCGGTTGGAATCTGGGCTTGGACCGGTGGCGCCGACCCCGGATCGCTGCCGGGCCGGCTGCTGCGGGCGGCCGCCTGGATATCCCGCTGGTCGATGCTCGACGTGTGTATCGTCGCGCTGCTCGTGGTCGCGCTCGAAGGGAGCCTGCTGACGACGGCGGACATCCACGCCGGGCTGGTGCTGTTCGCCGCCGGTGTGGTGGTGTCGACCATCGCCACCCACCGCCTGGTGAGGCGATAGCGCGTCAGCCGGCGGCGGCGTGGCGCGCGATCAGGTCCCGCATCGCGGCCGCGGCGGCGGCGCCCTTGCGGGCGCGGCGCCACAGATCCTCCGCCGTCTTTTCGTGCAGCGCGAGCGCCTCTGGCGCCGAGGTAATCATCGCCACTCCGGCATGGATATTGGGTTGCTCCCCGAGCCGGAACGGGCTCAGCGTCAGCACGCGGCGCCCCGGCTGGCGGAAAATCTGGAAGCTCGTCGGCGGCAGCGTGGACGGAACGAGGCCGATCTGGACCCCGATCGGCTCGTCCTCCATCATCCGCACGAGATGTTCGGCCTCCTTGCGCGCCCGGGCGAGGCGGTCCTCGCGCACCGGCGCCGGCAGGTCGAACCGCCCCACCAGCCCGTTCCGCAGGAACCGCCCCATCTCGGCCTCCGAGATCAGGTTGAGGACACCGGGCCGTCGCTCGCGGTAGGTCTCCTTGCGCTGGCGGAGGATCGTCATCAGCTCGCTCACCTGGTCGAGCCCGCGCGCACGCCCCTCGGCGCTGTCGGGGATGCTCTCGCCGAGGACCTCTTCCAGCGTGTCGACGAAGGCGTCGCTCGACAGCAGAAACGAGACCGGCCCGGCCAGCACGACGATGTGCTCGGCCGCCGCCTCGATCTGGCGCAGGCGTTCGAAGAAGCTTACCGCCGAGCCGATATATTCGACGCCGACGCCGAGCAGCGTCGGGAGCGACACGTCCAGCAGATCGGCGAGCTTCTCCAGCGTCTCGATTTTCGCCACCTGGCCCTTCTCGAAACGGTAGAGCGCGGTGCGTGAGATACCGATTCGGCTCGCGACCTCGTCGGCGCCGAGCCCCGAGCCGAGGCGGAAAGCGCGCAGGCGCTCGCCGATCTCATCAAACCGTGCGGTCATGCGCGAGCGTCCCGATGTCGGCCGGCGAAAGCGGCGTCCGGTCTATCGTGCCGCCGGGGAGACCGAGCGCGTCCTCGATCGCGGCGGCGATGGCGGCGGCGGTCGGCACTGTGCCGCACTCGCCTACCCCCTTGACCCCGATCGGGTTGAGCGGGCTCGGCGATTCCATGTGCACCGTAGCGATCCTCGGCACGTCGGTCGAACCGGGAAGAAGGTAGTCCGCGAGGTTCGTCGTCAGCGGCTGTGCATCGCCGTCGAAGCCCATCCATTCGTAGAGCGCATTGCCAACGGCATGCGCCGCGCCGCCGACGATCTGGCCCTCGACGATGGCCGGGTTGACGATGCGCCCGCAATCGTGCGCGACGACGAGCCCGGCGAGCACGGTATGGCCGGTCTCGCGGTCGATCTCGACCTCGGCGACAGCGGTGCCGTTGGCGAACGGCATGTCGTCGAGCACCGTATTCTCTTCCGCCGCGAGGCCCGGCGCGATCCCCTCCGGCAGGGTCACGCCGGGCGTGCCGCCTACCGTCTCCGCGAGCCGGCCGAGGCCGACGGAGAGATCGTGCGCGCCGCGCACCCGGATCGCGCCGCCCGCGACCTCCAAGTCCTCTTCCGCTGCCTCCAGGTGACGCGCGGCGACGGCGAGCGCCTTGTCACGAACCTCGCGCGCGGCGTTGTAGGCCGAGCTCCCCGCGGTCACCGCCTGTCGGCTGTTGAACCCGCCGATGCCGAGCGCGACCGCAGCCGTGTCGCCCGCGGTGACCCTGACACGATCGCGGTCGCAGCCGAGCGCCCCGGCGACGATGTCGGCGAGCATGGTCTCGATTCCCTGCCCCATCGGCGCCGCACCCGAAGCGACCGACACCGTTCCCGACGGATCGATGGCGACGCTGGCGGACTCGAATGGCCCGCGCCCGGTCCCCTTGACGTAGTTGGCGAGCCCGATGCCGCGGGCGAGCCCCCGCGCCGCCGCCGCGTCGCGCCGCGCCCGAAACCCGTCCCAGCCGGCCGCATCCAGCGCGGCGCGCATGCAGCCCGGATAGTCGCCGCTGTCGAGCACCACCTTGCGCCCGCCCCGGCTCTGCAGCGGGCGGGTGCATGGCATACGCTCCGGCCCGATCAGGTTGCGTTGGCGGATTGTCAACCGGTCGATGCCGAGCCCCTCCGCCGCCTTGTCCAGCAGGCGTTCCATGGCGAAGACCGCCTGCGGGTGGCCGGCGCCCCGGACCGGCGTGACGGGCACCTTGTTGGTCAGTGCCGCGCGGGCGGTAAGCCGGTAGGCCGGGACGTCGTAGGGCAGCGTGACCGTGAGCGCGGACTCGTAGGGCAGGTTGGCGCCGCGCGCGGTGTAGGCGCCGTGATCGTGCACCATGGTGCCGCGCACGCCGCGGATAGCGCCGTCGGCGTCGAACGCCGCCTCGACCTCCCAGAACTGGTCGCGCTCCTGCGTGCTGGCGACGAAATGTTCGCGCCGGTCCTCGATCCACTTGACCGGGCGCGCGAGCAGAAGCGCCGCAAGGGCGACCGCGACCTCCTCGGGATAGGTAACGAGCTTGGGGCCGAACCCGCCGCCCACCGCCGGAGCGACGACCCGGACGCGGCGCGCCTCCCGGCCAAGCATGCGGGCGATCAGGTTGCGTCCGGCATGCGGCGTCTGGGTCGAGCTCCAGAGGGTGAGCAGATCGTCGATCGCGTCGTGGCGGGCAAGCGCGCCGCGCCCCTCGATCGAATGCCCGCCGCCGCGGTGGACGGAGAGGCCGGCGGAGAAGACGCGGCCTCCCGCGAAGGCGGCCTCGATGTCGCCGAATTCCATGACGAGTTCGGCGAGCAGGTTGTGATCGCCGTCGCGATGGACCGGCGGCGCGCCGGGAGCCAGCGCCTCGCGGCAATCGGCGACGACGGCAAGGGGTTCGTAGACCGCTTCGACCGTCGCCGCCGCATCCTCGGCCGCATAGCGCGAGCCCGCGACGACCATCGCCACCGCCTCGCCGACATGGACGGCTTCGCCCGCGGCGAGCAGCGGCCGGTCGCGTTGCTGGCGGTATGCCGGGCTCGGCAGGCCCACGACCAGGCGTTCTTCGGCGAGATGGCGTTTCAGGTCGTCGAACGTCCACACGGCGTGCACGCCGGATACCGCCTCCGCCGCGCGCTTGTCGATCCCCGAGATCGCGGCATGAGCCAGCGGGCTCCGCACGAATGCCGCGTGCAGGGTCCCGGGCAGATGGATGTCGTCGACGAAGCGCGCCCGCCCGCGCAGCAGCGGCGGATCTTCGATCCGCGTGTCAGGCACCTTCTTCCGCGGGCAGGTCCAGGGTGCTGAGGAAGATCTGCATGCCGTAGTGGAAGGCAATGAAGGCGCCGAGCTCGACGATCTGGGCCTCGGAATAATGGGTCTTGCCCTCGTCGTAGAACGCTTTGTCGACCTTCTCTGGCGCGCGGTACATCAGCCAGCCGTAGCGAAGCGCCCATTTCTCGGCCGGCGTGAAGCGGTCGTCGGTCTCGAAATTGCCGCAGCCCGCCTCGATCCGTTCCTCGGTGAGCCCGTCTTCCAGCGCGCGCTTCGACCGGAAGGCGGCAAAGTAGGGATCGCCCGCGAGGCGAGCGAGCTGGATGCGGACGACTTCCTTGAGCCCGTGATCGACCTCGCCTTCCATCAGCGAGCGGTCGAGAGCGTCGTGCAGCGCCTCGGCATAGCCCGGCACGTACGCCATCAGCCGGACGAAACGCGAGTCCCCGACGCCGGTCTCATCCGTGCGCGCGATCAGCGCCCGGAGCCCGGGATCGTCGATCTCCGACCGGGGGATCGGCGGCAAAGTCGCGCGCGCGGTGCTCATTCGGCGGCTTCCGCCGTGGCGCGCTCGATCGCGCCCTTGTCGAGCGAGACCGGGGTCTCGCCGTAGATCCGCCGCGACTCCGCCTGGTCGACCAGCCGTCCGTCCGGGGTGAACATCGGGTAGAAGTCGAGCGTCCCGAAGAAGGTGTGGTAGCCGACGTTGAAGCCGACGAAGGCGCCGAGCTCGACGATCTCCTCGACCGAATAGTGTTCGGCCAGCGCGTCGTAGAGCGCGGCGTCGACCTTCTCCGGCGCGGTCCCCATCAGCTCCGAGTAGCGGAGCGCGATCTTCTCCGCCGGGGTGAAGCGGTCGCTCGACGCATGGGCCTCGATACCCTCGTCGATGGTCTCTTCCGTCAATCCCTGCTGCTTCGCCGAAGCAGACCGGACGTTGCCTCAATAGCGGCACGCGGCCATCCGCGACAGCTGGACGCGGATGATTTCCTTCAGCTTGTGGTCGATCCGCCCGGTGTTGAACACCGCGCCCCAGGCGAGATACATCGAGCGCGCGATATCGGGGCTGTGGCCCAGCATCGCGTGGAAGGCGGGGTCGGGCGCACGGTGGCGCAGCGCCTTGTTGACCAGCGGGCGGAGCTTGCCCGCCTTGAGTTCCTCGATGTCGAGCATGCGGATATTGGGCATGGCGCGGTCCCTCGGAATACGGCGCCGGATTATCGCCGTTCGCCCGCCGCCGGCCAACCGGCAAGTTGGCCGGTTGGGGGGGCGGCCGTTCAGCCCTCCGGCAAGGGGGTGGACCAATCCTCGACCTTCAGCCCGTCCACCCGTTCGAATTCGCGGGTATTGGCGGTGACCAGCACCAGGTCGCGCGCCCGCGCCTGGCCGGCGATCAGCACGTCATAGGGGCCGATCGGCAGCCCGCGGGCCTCGAGATCGCGGCGGATCGCGCCGGCCGCCCGCGCGTCGGCCGCGTCGAAGGGGACGATTTCGAACGCCATGCGGTCGAGATAGCCGAGGTTTCGGTTTCCCTCCCGGCTCTTGAAGGCGCCGTAGTAGAGCTCGAACGCCACCGGGGCGGGGAGTCCCATCTCTCCCGCTCTGTGGCGCCGCGCCCGCGCGGAGAGGCTGCGGGAGCTGGCGTTGAGGAGCGCGATACAGGCATTCGCGTCCAGCAGGTAGCGCATCATTCGAATGCTTCGTCGAGCCCCGGCCGCGGCGGCGGCATCGGTGGCTGGTTGCGGCCTTCGGCAAAGAAATCCTCGGAGAATTTGCCCTGGATTTCATCGAGCCACTCCCAGCCGTCGGCAATCGGCTCGAGCACGACCGCCGCGCCTTGGCGGCGAATCCGGACCTCCTTGCCGGGCATGCGGAATTCCTTGGGGAGCCGCACGGCCTGGGATCTCCCGTTCCAGAACAGCTTGGCGGTCATGGTCATCGCCGGACCCCTCGTGTTGATATCTCTTTATGATATATATCATCGTGGCACGGGCTCGCAACCGGACCACGGTCGGGAACGGACAGGAAATTGAGGGACGGCGCCGCGCCGGCTATGTTCGCGCCATGGCGGAGAACGGCGCAAATCCCCGGAGCGATCCCGTGACCACCGAGCTGGTGCGCAACGGGGTCATGGCGGTGACCGAGGAGATGAAGACCAACCTCATGCGCACCGCCTACAACATGATCATCTACGAGGCGCTCGACTTCACCGTCGGGCTGTTCACCGCGAAGGGCGAGACGATCTCTATCGGGCTCGGCCTGCCGATGTTCATCCGCGGCATGGCGGAGACGCTGAAGGCCAAGCTGGAACATTTCGGGACCGGCGGCATCGAGCCCGGCGACATCCTGGTCACCAACGACGCCTATGTCACCGGCAGCCACCTCAACCACATCACGCTAAGCCTGCCAGTCTACCACGAGGGCCGGCTCGTCGGGTTCTCCTGCTGCATGGCGCACTGGCTCGATATCGGCGGCACGCTGCAGGGCATTACCACCGACATCTACGCCGAGGGGCTGCAGGTCCCGATCCTGAAATTGCAGCGCGCGGGCGAGCTCAACCGGGACCTGGTCGACATCATCGCGATGAACGTCCGCATGCCGGAGCGCGCGCTCGGCGACCTCCGCGCCCAGCTCACCGCGGTGCGGACGGGCGAGCGCGGCTTCCTCGCCCTGATCGAGCGCTACGGCAGGGACGCGGTCCAAAGCGCGATCGGCCGCATCATGGACCAGTCGGAGCGGGCGGCGCGCGAACGCACGCGCTCGATCCCGGACGGGGTGTACGAGGCCGAGGCGTTCATGGACGACGACGGAATCGACATCGGCAAGGAGGTCCCGATCGTCGTTCGCGTCACCGTCGCGGGCGAGCAGATGACCATCGACCTGAGCGATGTCTCGCGTCAGGTGAAGGGGTTCTACAACTCAGGCATCACCACCGCCTATGCCTGCTCCCAGGTGGCCTTCAAGTGCATCACCTCGCCTGTCGACTATCCGATCAACGACGGCAGCTTCCGCCCGCTGAAGACGGTGATCCCGCCCGGCCGGATCGTCAGCGCCGAGCGCCCGGCGGCGATGCGGAGCTGGATGACCTTCCCGATGACCATCGTGGATGCGGTGTTCAAGGCGCTCGCGCCCGCCATCCCTGAGCGCGTCGCCGCCGGCCACCACGCCGATCTGGTGATGGGGCGGATGAACGGCATCGACCCGCGCGCCAACACCCTGTTCATCGGCGCCATCGGGCCGACCGGCGGCGGCTGGGGCGCCAAGCACAACGAGGACGGCATGCCGGCCACCGTCTGCCTCAACGACGGCGACACCCACAACAGCCCGTCGGAGCTGATGGAGGTCAACTACCCGATCGTCATCGAGCGCCACGCGCTGATCCCCGATTCCGGCGGGGCGGGGCGCCATCGCGGCGGGCTCGGCATCGAATACGTGGTGCAGGCGCGCTCACCGCTCAACTTCAACAGCCAGGCCGACCGCGCCAATTGCGAGCCCTGGGGGCTGGAAGGCGGGCGCGCCGGGCGCGGCAACCGCGTCGGGCTCCGGGTGAACGGCGAGCCGGGGCCGGACTTCCCCAACGCCAAGCTGTTCTGGAAGCGGATCGAGGAGGGCGATGCCTTCATCGTGAACTCGGGCGGCGGCGGCGGGTTCGGCTCGCCGCTCCAGCGCCCGGCGGGGACGGTGCTGGAGGACGTGCGCCAGGGCTATGTCTCGGCCCAGGCGGCGCGCGCGCTCTACGGCGTGGTGATCGACCCCGGCACGATGCGGCTCGATGCGGCGGCGACCGAGCGGGTGCGCGCGGCGATGGCGACGCTGGCGAGCGCGGAGGGAGAGACGCGATGACCGACGAGCTTCTCTTCCTGTCGCATGCCGAGACCCTCGACCTGCTGAGCCCGGCCGAGGCGATGGCGGTGTGCGAGGACGTCTACCGCATGCATGCCGACGGCACGGTGAGCTGGACCGACCCGCCCGCCTTCCGGCTCGACGACGACCGCTTCCACCACCACTGGCACGTGAAGGGCGCGCTGTTGTCCGAGATCCCGGTCTCGGGAGTGAGGCTCTACGCCTATTACGAGGATGCCGAACGCTCGACGGTCGGCACCCTCGACGCCACCCGCTACATCGTGCTTTCCGATCCCGTCACGTCGGCCGCGCTCGCCATCGTCGAGGAGCACTGGACCTACGCCATCCGCTCGACCGCGGCGGCCTGCCTCGCCTGCAAGTGGATGGCGAACCCGGATGCAAGCGTGCTCGGCCTCGTCGGCGTCGGCACGATGGGGACGACGGCGCTGCAATGCCTGAAGGAAATGTACGATTTCGCCGAGATCCGCTGCACCTCGCGGCGGCCCGAGACCCGCGGGGCCTTCGCTGACAAGTGGTCGGCGGCGCTCGGAATCCCGGTCACCCCGGCTTCCTCGATCGAGGAAGTCGTGCGCGGCGCCGACATCGCGGTCGGCGGCACCACGTCCAAGGACATCGTGAGCCGCGCCGATTGGCTCAAGCCCGGCGCCACCTTCGTCTCGCTGGCCCGCCGCGAGCTCGACCCCGCCGGCTGGCCCGCGATGGACAAGATCGTGATCGACGATTTCGACATCAACATGGTGACGCCCGAGTTCCGCAAGACCGTCGCCGACGGGCTGTTCTCGCGCGAGGCGATGCACGGCGAGATATCGGACCTCGTAGCGGGGAGGGCTGGAGGCCGGGAAAGCCCGGACGAGCGCAACCTCATCCACACCGTCGGCCTCGTCAGCCAGGACATCGGCGTCGCGCACTACGTCTACCGGAAGGCGCTCGATATCGGGGCGGGGCTCAGGCTGCCGCTGCCGCACGCGGTGGGGCGGGGGTAGGGATCTTCGGGTCGGCCCGGTCGGGCTTGAACCGTTTATTGTAGTAACCCTAAATGCGGCAGTTGGAGGGCGTGATCGTCCTCTCGGGGCGGTCTGGCCGG
>JAPPHW010000041.1:15950-17874 GCA_028820945.1 Defluviicoccus sp. | reverse complement strand
TGGTCGGGATGTTGGTGTTGGCGCGCGGCACGCAGGGGAAGATCGAGGCGTCGCACACGGTCAGCCCCTCGACGCCGTAGACCGCGCCTGACGGGTCGGCGACCGCCATCGGGTCGTCCGCCGCGCCCATCCGGCAGGTTCCCGACGGGTGCCAGCAGCCGGTGACGTTCCCGCGCACGTACTCCTCCATCCGCTTCTCGTCGCCGAGCAGGTCCTGAAGCGTGTCCCCCATGGTGATCAGGTTCCTGATCGCCGAGCGGCGGACCGGGCCGGGCAGGTCGAGGATCGCGGCCAGGATGGTGGTCAGGATGCGGTTCTTCGTCGTTACCGCGCCGATCTTCTTCACCCGCTCCGAATATGCGCTGGGGAAGGGGTCGCGGGCGATCCGCTTGAGCGTCGGATGATCGAAATAGCCCGCCATGCGCCTGATGCCCTGGGTCACACGCTCGTAATCGCGCCTGTCCGAGAGCATGTTGAAGTCGACGTCCGGCTCGACCGCCGGATCGGCGCTCGCGAGCCGCAGCCGGCCGCGCGAATAGGGTTTGTTGCACCACATCAGGAAGGAGCCGAGGCGAATCCCCACCGGGTGCCAGCCCGACTTGGCGGTCACCGAGACGTACATATCGCCCGGCCCGCAATCGGCCACGCCCGAGGAGTAGCGGAACGCGATATGGGCGTGCCGCCGATCCGGCGTGTAAAGCCGCGCGCCGTTGGAGAGATAGGCGGAGACGGCCAGCGTCGGGTGCTCGTTCAGGTTGGCGCCGACGCCCGGACGGTCGGCGACCACGTCGATCCCGAGATCGCGCAGGTCGCCCGCCGGCCCCACGCCGGAGCGCATCAGGAGAGGGGGCGTGTGGAGCGCGCCGGAAGACACGATAATCCGATTGCCGCGGACCGCATGCGTTTCCCCCCGCCGTCTGACTTGCGCGCCCGTGACCCGCCTGCCTTCGAAGATCAGGCGTTCGACCGTGGTTTCCGAAACGATGTGGAGATTGGGCCGCTGGCGCGTTTCGGCGTCCAGGAACCCCATCGCGGCCGACGCCCGCTGCTCGTCCTTGTTGGAGATCGTGCAGGCGAACCAGCCGTCCTCGAAATGCCCGTTCTGGTCGGGCAGCGGCTTGAGGCCGTCATCGGTCAAGGCTTGGGAAACCGCCCGGGAAAAGTCCGTCCATTGGGGTTCCGGAACGCGGCGCACCGGGATCGGGCCGTCCTGGCCGTGATAGTCGTCGTCGATGTCCTGGTCGGTCTCCAGCTTCTTGAAATAGGGCAGCACCTCGTCCCAGCCCCAGCCGCGCGCGCCAAGCGCTTCCCACTCGTCGTAATCGAGCGGCGAGCCCCGGTTGGCCATCTGCGCGTTGATCGACGAACCGCCTCCGACGACGCGGGCCTGCTCCATGAAGCGGGGCGCGCGCCGGTCGGGCTCGTTGGTCGGGGTGTGCGACAGCCGGACCTTGAGATCGCTCCAGTGATAAGCGGGGTTGAAGGCGGCGCCCAGCGCGTAGGAGCTGCGGATGTCGGCGGGCTCGCTGCCGGGCGGATAGTCCTTGCCCGCTTCGATCAGCGCGACGTCTGAGCGCCCGTCCGCCGACAGCCGGTTGGCGAGCGTGCAGCCGGCCGACCCGCCGCCGAGGATCACATAGTCGAAACGCTTCGAAAAAATCTCCGACACCGGCCGAGCTCCTACCCGTTCAGTCGAGAAAATCCCGCGGATCGACATCCGCGAGGTTGCGCGGCATCGCCGGCTCGAACCGGCCGCGCGCCGCCGCGTCCGCCGGCATCGTCGCGTCGATGACGGTCTTGGTGCCGATCCGGTACATCGCGCTCATCCCCGGGACGATGTCCGACACGTTGTCGAGCGACCAGATACGGGTGTTGGGAATCCGGATCACGTCGCGCTCCGCATGCACCCGGGTGGTCAGCGACC
>JAPPHW010000041.1:7786-15850 GCA_028820945.1 Defluviicoccus sp. | reverse complement strand
AGGTCCCGGTGATCGACTGGGTATCGGTCATCGGGATGCCGCACTGCATCGAATAGAACATCGGCTCGCTGCGGTGGGTGATCGCCTTGACCCGAAAGATCTCGGTCGAGCCTTCCATCGCATAGGTGCCGGTCGCCTCCCCGAACGGGCCTTCCGGCGTCATGCCGGTCGGCGCGACCTCGCCTTCCAGCACGATCTCCGCCTCGGCCGGGACCTCCATGTCGATGGTTTCGCACTTGACCATGCGGACCGGATCGCCCAGCAGCGCGCCCGCCACCGTCAGCTCGTCGAGCCCGTAGGACGAGGTGAAGCCGGCGGCGTAGTAGAGCGCGGGGTGGGCGCCGATCACCATCGCCACCGGCATCGGCTCGTCCCGCTCCTGGTACATCCGGTAGATGCGGAGCGCGTGGCGCGGGCAGATCAGGAACCCCGTGGTGTCGGGGCCCAGAATCTGCATCCGGTGGATCGACATGTTGCGAATCCCCGTTTCGGGGTCCTTGATAATCGCCATGCCGGAGGCGATGTAGGGTCCCGGGTCGCGCTCCGAGTGCCAGACCGCCGGCAGCGCGGTGAGGTCGACCTCGCCGCCCAGCTTCACGACCTCCTTCACCGGCGCCCCGGCGGGGTCGATCCCTACGGGCTTCACCGGCTGTCCGATCCGCTCCACCAGGGCCGGGATCAGCGCGTCGGTTTCGATGCCGAGCGCGATCGACCATTTGCGTCGGTCGGCGATCACCTGGCTGCAGATCCGCCAGCCGGGGAACCCGTCGAGGTTCGAGAACAGCGCCGACTTGCCGAGCCGGTCGTAGGTCTTCCATGACAGCGCCGAGACGTTTCCGTGGGGATCCACAGGCCTGGTGAAATGGATCAGCTCACCCTGCTGCTCGAGGTTCCGGACATGGCCTCTGATGGACTGGTCGCGCATGGGGGCTCCCGCTGAAAGGCCGAGTCTAGAGCAATTGGCGGGCGAGGCGAACGGGGGCGGGCGGACGGTGCGCCTACCGGCGTCACCCGATCGTGCCGTCGCCGCGCCAGCCGTCGAAGATTTCCAGCGCCGCGTCGACGAATTCCGCGTCGTTGATGTGGCAATCGAGCTCGGTCATCCGGACCGGGGCCTTGACGGATTTGCGGAGTTCGTCGGCGAAGGCCGCCATCCCTTCCGGATCGTGCGCTTCGTATCCGGCCCTGTCCCATTCCACGATGCCCCGGTTGGGCAGGATGAAATGCACCGGCGCCTCGGATTGCGCGAGCCGCCGGCCCACTTCGCGAGCGATTTCCCGGCGCTCCGCCTCGTTGAGCAGGCCCGACTTGATCAGCCGGTTGTGGGTATGGAAGGGCCGGTCCGCGAACCGGGGCGGCGCGTCCTGCCATGTCGGTATGTGGACCAGGTTGAGGTATCCCGGCGCGACGATCTGCGGAATTCCGGCCCGGCCCGCGCCCAGCAGGCGGCTTTCTCCGGCCTCGACGACGGACCCCATCATGAGGTTGCCGAGCTCGACGAGCGCGAAATCCATGACGCAACGGAATCCGCCCCGGGCGGCGATGTTCTCGAACGCCATCCCGCCCATGCCGGTCGCATGAAAGATCGCGACCTCGTAGCCGCGATCCTCCAGGGCGGGTTTCAGCGCCTTCATGTAGTGCATCGAGGCCGAGCCCAGCGAGGTCATGCCGACGACGGGGCGGTCGGTCGCCGGCGCCTCCGCGGCCCGCGCGGCGCCGAGCACGGCGCCGGCCGCCTGGCTGAGCGTGGCCTTGCAGACGGAATTGAGCCCGTAAAGGCCGCCCGCCCAGAGAATCATCTGGATGTCCGTGGAGAGCCGGCCGGGCGGGATCAGCGGAGAGAAGGCAATCGTGGAGACGACGTATTTGGGCACGCCGAGCGGAAGCGCGCGGCAGATGTCGAGCGCGGCGTCGGTCCCCATGGTGCCGCCGAGCAGCACGACGCCGTGGAATTTCCCCTGGCCGTACAGGTCGGCGGTCAGGGCCGACGCACCCCTCGCCATGATCTGCATGGCGGCGTTCTCGTGGCCCGCGTCGACCGCTTCCCGGATCGAGCTTCCGCCCGCTTCCGCGACCTCGTGCTTCGAATAGTCGACCGGCGCTTCCGGGTCGCCCAGCACGCTCATGTCCATGGTGAGAACGCCGCCGCCGAGCGACCTGACCCGCTCGGCCATGTAAGCGAGTTCGGGGTTCTTCGTATCGTAGGTCCCGACGATGAGAATTGTCTTGTCGGCCATCGCCATACTTCTCCCGCGCGGGCGCCAGCGGTGGAGACAAGTTACAGGAAGCGCGTCGCCGCCGTCCCGCGGGCCGGCCGCGGTCGAAACGGCGGTGGGCCAGCGCCTGGCGGAAGGTCAGGGGCACGAAGGCCGCTTGCTCTTTCGCCATTCCCACGGAGGAATGTACTCGCCGGCGTGGATGCCGCGCTTCGCCGCGCGCGCTTTTTCCTCATCGACAACGTACTTCCTGGAATATTTGCGATGCGCCAGCCCGTGGCCTTGCTGCACCATCCAGCGGTTCAGGTCGGTGCCGTCAGGCAGGTAGCAGTAGCCTATGGCGCGTCCGTGTTTGTCCACCTCGGGTTCCAGCACGCACCGCACCCGTTCGTCGCCGATTAGCTTCCGCAGAGCCTTGGTGGCTTCCTTGCCGCAGTCATAGCACTGGCCCTCGGCATTTTTGCATTGCTGGCGCGTTTCCGGTGTGTCCACGCCCTGGAAGCGGACGTTTAGCTGCACGGTGTCGCCGTCTACCACACGAGCCGTACTGGTGACCGCAATCGTGTTGGGCTTGTCTATTCTTGCCTTCGTCGGCGATTGCGGCACGACCGGTCGTCCTTCGGCCTCCGGCCTATCCGGATCGCGTGGAGCGGTCCGGGTGCAATCGCCCTGACCGCTTTTGGGGGGCCGGCCGCCGCTGTCCAGACATTCCGCGATGCTCCTGTAAGGCGTGAAATTTTTCGTCCGGTCGTAGTATCGACCGCCGGGACAGTGGCAAATCCCCGACGAGGATTTCTTCGTCAGGGCAAGCGCCTCGGAGAAGACGGCATCGATGCCGAGGAATTGAAATGCGACGACGAGCGCGACGAGGATGTGCGCAATCGCACGGACGAGCGGCTTCGCCGGGTGCCGGGCGCGTCGCCGCGAGGTTCGATTACGGGAACACAACTGGAACGAGAAAAACAATATTTTATTCTCTATTAATATTAGAATAAACTTCCGACTTCCAAAGTAATGGAAATCGAATATTTGGCAATTACTATATTTTCGAAGGCGTGGCTACAAGGGCTCGACGCTCGGAGCGAGACGCCCACGGAAATGTCGACAGGCCGGTCGAGTCGGCAAATGTCGACATTCCCGCCCGGCATCCGCGGGACGCGAATGTCGACCCGGTAGCGATTTGCCTACCCGATGCCTATTTCGACAGCGAGCCGGCATGGCCTCGGCCAGGGCGATGTCGTCGGCCTTGCCGGGCGGGACGGTGCGGGAGCTTCGGCCGGAATCGCGCACGGATCCGATTCGAGGGTCCGGGAGGCGGATTCGAGTCGGAATCGGACGGGAGAAAAAATGTCCTGAAATCCGTGTCTTACCGAATTAATTGGTGTGAAAGAGTATTTTCTTCTTGACTCGGGACGCGTTTTGGGGTAAATTTCGCACAGTCGAGAAGTGGGGGCGCCGGAGATGCCGGCGCCCCTTTCCCGTGGCGCTCACGGGGAATCGTTACCGGCCGGGAGTCATTTCATGGCCGCCCGCGCCATCCGTGTCGTATAGTCGAAGGAACCGAGGAGGGGACGCGTCGTGGAGTTGAGGATTTTGCCGACGACCGTGGTCGGGAGTCATGTCCAGCCGGACTGGCTGGTCGACCGGGACAATCTCAAGGGCCGGCTGCCGCCCCGGGTGCGCGCCCGCGAAGTCTGGAAAGTGCCCGAGGACTCGCTGGAGGAGGCGCAGGACACCGCGACGCTCGCCGCGATCCAAGATTTCGAGCACGCCGGAATCGACATCATCACCGACGGCGAGATCCGACGCGAGAGCTACTCCAACCGGGTCGCGACCGCGCTCGGCGGGGTCGACATCGACAACCCGGGGACGGCGATCGACCGCACGGGCCATCCCAACCCGGTGCCCCGCATCGCCGGTCCCATCCACCGGGCCCGACCCATTGAGGTGCGCGACGCCGAGTTCCTGGTCGCCAATACCGACCGGATGACCAAGATTACCGTGCCCGGGCCGTTCACCATGACCCAACAGGCGCAGAACGACCATTACGATACCGACGAGGCGGCGGCGATGGACTACGCGGCCGCGATGAACGAGGAGATCGCGGCGCTGTTCGCGGCAGGCGTCGACGTGGTCCAGCTCGACGAGCCCTACATGCAGGCGCGTCCCGAGATCGCCAAGTCCTACGCGGTGAAGGCGATAAACCGCGCTCTCGAAGGAATCGAGGGGACGACGGCGGTCCATCTCTGCTTCGGCTACGCGCATATCGTGCACGAAAAGTCGAGCGCGTACTCGTTCCTGCCGGAACTGGAGAACGCGGCCGTCGACCAGGTCTCGATCGAGGCGGCCCAGCCCGATCTCGATCTCGCTATCCTGGAGCGGTTGCCGTCGAAGACCGTGATTCTCGGGGTGCTCAACCTGGGCAATCCCGAGATCGAGACGGCGGAGACGGTGGCGGCGCGCATCCGCCGGGCGCTCGAAGTGCTGCCGCCGGAGCGGATCGTCGTGGCGCCCGATTGCGGGATGAAGTATCTCGACCGCGACACCGCGCTCGGCAAGCTGAAGGCGATGGTCGCCGGCGCCGATATCGTGCGGAAAGAGATCGAAGGCTGAACCGCGGGAGGTGCGCGCGAAAATGCAGAGACAACACGACATGGGCGGAATGCCGGCGGGCGCGGTCGAGCCCGACAGCCCGCCGACAAAGCCGTGGGCCAAGCTGATCACGGCGACGGTCGGCGCGCTGCGCGAGAAGAAGCTGATGACGGTCGACGAGATGCGCCGCGCGCTCGAGGACCTGCCGTCCGAGCAGTACGACCGCGACTATTTCGAACGCTGGGCCGAGGCGCTGACCGACCTCCTGGAGGAGAAGGGCCTCGCGACGCATGACGAGATCGCGGGCCGAATGGGCGAGATCCGCCGCCGGCTGGAGGGCGGGACATGACCGCGGCGACACCGGAAGAGCGCCGTTTCGAGGTCGGCGATGAGGTGCGGGTCGCGCTCAGCCACCCGCCCGGCCACCGGCGGACGCCCTACTATATCCGCGGCAAGACCGGGATCGTGGAGCGCTATTGCGGTGCCTTCCGCAACCCCGAGGAGCTCGCCTACGGCTTCGACGGGGAGCCGCGTCGGCACCTCTACCGGGTGCGGTTCCGGCAGCGCGACATCTGGGACGGGTACGAAGGTCCGGACCGCGACACGCTCGATCTGGAAATCTACCAGCACTGGCTGGAAAGGCCTTAGGAGACAGAGGATGGCGGAAGAAGAACGCGGGCACGCAGAGGCCCATCATCATCACGACCACGAAGTCGCGCCGGAGAACCGCGACGTCGAGGAGACCGGCCATTACGAGCTGATGGCGACCGCGATCCGCGAATTGCTGGTGGAGAGGGGCGTGGTGACGCCCGAGCAGATCCGCGAGCAGCTCGAATTCATGGATTCGCGCGGGCCCGCGATCGGCGCCGATATAATCGCCAGGGCCTGGACCGACGAGTCGTTCAAACGGCGGCTGCTGGATGACGGCACCGCGGCGGTCGGCGAGCTCGGCATCCCGATGGCCGGAACCGAGCTGGTCGTGGTCGAGAACACGCCGGATACGCACAACATGATCGTCTGCACGCTGTGCTCGTGCTATCCGCGCACCATCCTCGGCCTGCCGCCGGACTGGTACAAGTCGAAATCCTACCGCTCGCGCGCGGTGATCGAGCCGCGCGCGGTGCTGGAGGAGTTCGGAACGACCGTCGCCGATGACGTCACCGTCCGGGTGCACGACAGCAACGCCGACATGCGCTACCTCGTGCTTCCGATGCGCCCCGAGGGAACCGAGTCGTGGGATGCCGAGAGGCTCGCGGGCATCGTCACCCGCGATTGCATGGTGGGCGTGGCGCTACCCGACGCGTCGGGTTGAACGGGCTGAACGGGCTGTCGGGCGGCGCCGGAACGCGCCCGGCGAAACCGTCGCGAGGTAGATCCCGCCGAGCACCAGCATGCCGCCCAGCGCGTGGTACCAGGCGATCGCCTCGCCCAGGAAGATCACCGCCAGCAGCGCGCTGAACACCGGGAACAGGTTGCCGAGGTAACCCGCGCTCGCCGATCCCACGCGCACCACGCCGGCGTTGTAGAGGCTGAAGGCGATGACGCTCGCGAACAGCCCGAGATAGCCGACCATCAGCACCGTGTCCCGGTCGAACCGCATGGCCTCGCCCATCGCGGTTTCCACCGCGTAGGCCGGCACCAGGGCGAACCAGCCGAGCGCCATCGAGCCCACGACCAGCGCCATGATGTCCATCTCCGGCGGCTTGTAGCGCAGCATGAAGGTCTGCACCGCCCAGCACATAACCGCGGCGAGGCACCAGAAATCGCCCGGGTTGAGCCGGAGCGTCTGCAGCACCGCGGGATCGCCCCGAACGACCACCAGCACCGCCCCGCCGATCGAAAGCACGAGCCCGCCGATCTGACGCCCGGTGATGCCGGTGCCCGCGTATGCGGCGCCGAGAACGAGGATCATCAGGGGAAGGAGGGCGGCGATCAGCGAGCCCTGGACCGCGGTCGTGCTTTGCAGCCCGACATAATAGAAGGAATTGAAGAAAGTCACCCCGACCAGCCCGATGCAGAAGCAATAGACCCGGTGCCGCGCGAGGAGGGCGCGCTGGCGCCACAGGGTGCGGGCGGTAAGCGGCAGCAGGATCGCGAGCGCCAGTGTCCAGCGCCAGAAATTGACGCCGATCGGCGGCAGGTCGGTCGTCATCGCAAACCGGCCGATCGTGGTGTTGCCGCCCCAGAACAGCATGGCGACCGCGATGAACGCGGCGCCAAGAAGCGCGTGGCGGTTCATGGGGCGTCCCTCGATACGGCGCTGGCGCGCCTACTCGGGATGAGGAGGAATTGCGGAAGACACCCCCGTACCCTCACCCTGAGTAGCCGCGAAGCGGCGTATCGAAGGGCGCGACTCGGCAGCGTCACGGGTTGGGAGCGGGCTGCGAGTCTATTGGGCGGCCGATGCCGCCGCGGTGGCCGGGGTCTCTCCGCCCAGATGGCGGAGCTTCGGCATGACCTCGTTGGCGAACAGCGTCATGCTTTTCTCGGTCAGCTCGCGCGGCAGGGTGCCGAACTGGAGCATGCAGACCAGGTTGCCGTAGCCCATCTCGTCGAAGCGACGGGTGAGGATTTCCGTCACCGTTTCCGGGCTGCCGCAGACGAACATGCCGTTCCCGGTCAGCGTTTCGTGGGTGAGGAACTGTTCGCGCACCTTGAACTTGGTCTCCATGACGTATTTGTAGGACGCCATCGACGAGTAGCCGGGCGGCAACTTGTACTCGGCAGGCGAATTGATGAACTTGTTGAAGAACACCTCGATGTGGTTGGAGGCCTCGCGGTTGGCGATCTCGTCGGTCTCGGCGACATAGATCGGCAGCGCCCAGCCGAGCTGTCCGGGGCTGCATTCGTAGCCGTAGGTCTCGCATTGGCGGGCATAGGCATCGAGGTTGCGCTTCACAGCCTCGGCCGGGTTGAAGGTGATCAGGTAGGTGTATTTGCGGTCCGGATGGGCCGCCCACTCATAGGTCTCGCGCGAGCCCTGGGACGGGATCCAGATCGGCGGATGCGGCGTCTGGTAGGGCCGGGGCCAGAGATTGACGTACTGGTAGCGGTAATGCTTGCCGTCGAAGGCGAAGGGGCCGGTCTCGGTCCAGGCCCGGACGATCAGGTTGTGCGCCTCGTGAAACCGCTCGTGGCTGAAGGACGGGTTGGCCATCGAGGCGTGGTATTCGGTGCCGAGACCGCGCACGAAACCGGCGATGAAGCGGCCCTCGGCGAGATTGTCGAGCATCGCGAATTCCTCCGCGATGGAGAT
>JAPPHW010000041.1:0-7686 GCA_028820945.1 Defluviicoccus sp. | reverse complement strand
TAGGGCATCAGGTGGAAGAAGAAGAACTTCATGGGGCGGCTTCCTCCGCGATGGCCGCGACGGCGTCGATGAACGCGTCGGTCTTTTCCTGGTGGGGCAGGTGGCCGCATTCCGGGACGATCCGGAGCTGCGAGCCCGGGATCGACGCGGCGTAGGCCTCGCCGTAGGCCGGCGGGAACAGCTTGTCCTCGGCGCCCCAGAGAATCATCGTCGGGATCCGGATCCGGTGCAGCCACTTCGGCAGATCCGGGTTGCAGAAGCGCGGGCTCCAGGCCAGCCGCGAGGTGGTGAAGTAGTTCTTGAGCGCGATGTCCGCCTCTTCCTCGCTCGGGTTCCGGGCGAGGCGGGCCTCGGCGACGGTCCGGTCGTGGTAGACGTTGCGCACCCGGTCCTCCGGGCTCCAGAGGAAGATGTCGCCCATCGGCACGCCGTCGACCGGTATCCCGGCCGCGCCGACCAGGGTGAGCGTGCGCATCCTCTCGGTCGAGCGGACCGCGATCTCGCAGGCGAGCCAGCCGCCGAGCGAATTGCCCACGACATGAACCCCGTCGAGCCCCATCGCCTCGAACGCGTCGAGGTAGAAATAGGCGAGGTCCGACATCGTATCGAGCCAGCCCGGGGTGTCCGACCGGCCGAAACCGGGATGGCTCGGGACCGCTATCTCGAAACGCTCGGCGAGGCGGTCCATGTAGGGCGCCCAGTCGCTCGCCCCGCCCGCGCCGTGGAGGAACAGGAGCCCGGGCCCGGTTCCTCCGCGCAGAACCTCGATGGCGCAGCCGTTGACGTGGATCGTTTCGCGCGTGTGCTCGACCATGCCGGGATTGTTCGCAGACGCCATGGGCGCGTCAACTCGGCCCGGCGACGTGCGACAATCCGGACTGCAAACCTTGCTTTTTCTCCAAATAGAATTATAAATTACTTCGAATATGGAGAACTAAATGGCTCTTAACCCCGTCTACCCGGCGACGCGGTATGAAGTGCCGCCGCCGGCGGATCTGTCCGACCGGACGGAACGGGAGCGCCTCGGCCGCGACGCCGCGCGCGCCTTCGTCAACATGATGGCACGGTGGAAGATCCGCGATACGGATGCGCGACGGCTGCTGGGCGGCATGTCGAACGGCGCCTATTACGCCTTGAAGAAACGACCCGACCGTATGCTCGACGAGGACCGGATCCGCCGGGTTTCGTACCTCGTCGGAATCTTCGGGGCGCTGAACGCGCTCTACGGCGAGAAGCTCGCGGACCGCTGGATGACCCTGCCGAACCAGAACCGGATATTCGGCGGGCTGACACCGGTCGAGTATCTCGTACGCGGCGGCATGCCGGCTTTCGCGACGGTGCGGCGACTCCTGGATGCGCGCCGGGGCGGGTATTGAGCGTTCCCCCGGTTTCCCGAATTCGGAGGCTCGACACGCACCGGCTGATCCCCTCCGCATATAGTGAGAGTTCGGACGCCGTCTTCGCCGGAATCGCCGAGGACGAGAAACACTTGTCTGCCATCGTCGAGCTCGACCGCGCGACGGACGAGCGTGCGGCGGCGGAGCACGACCGGCTGCCCGGAATCGGCATCGACGAGCTGGTCTTCGGGGTTCCCCACGCCCGGATCGTGAACGCGGCGTTCTGCCACGCCCACCCGCTCGGCAGCCGATTCAACGGGCCGGAGCGCGGTGCCTGGTATGCCGGTTTCGAGCCGGAGACCGCGCAAGCCGAAATCGTCTGGCACAAGACGATCGAGCTTCTGGAGGTCGACTGGCTCGAGGAGAGCCTCCTCTACGACGACTACCTCGCCGACTTCGGCGGCGCCTATCACGACATTCGGGAAGACGCGGCGTTCGGATCGTGCCTCGACCCCGGCAGCTATCTGGACTCGCAGGCGCTTGCCGAGACACTCCTCGAACAGGGCTCGCCCGGGACCGTCTATCCGAGCGTGCGGCGTGAAGGCGGCACCTGCCTCGCCTGTTTCCGTCCGGCTCTGGTCGGCAATGTGCGTCGTGGCGCGCGTTACCGATTCACCTGGGCGGGCTCGCCCCGGCCGGAAATCGCGCTCGAAGATCGTTCCTGACCGGCGACGGGGTCGTATCGGCGATTCCAATCGGGCGCGGTTGCCCCTACCATCCCGGGAGCCGCGCATGCGACGCGCCAGGGAGGATGCGATGAAGACGATCGAGATCACACCGGAGGAGATGGAGAGCCGGATATCGCGTTACGGCGCGCTGGAGCCGCTGCCGATCCAGCAGGACCCGGAAATCCCGCAGGAGGCGAACGACGTCGTCTATGCGCGCAAGCTGCTCTCGGTCATCGGCCTCGGCGGCGATGTGGATACGCCGATCAATACCGGCGCGCCGATCGTCGACGCCGCCGGCATGACCATGACCATCGCCGTCTGTCCGCCGGGCCAGGGCCCTTCGCTGCACGCCCATCTTCAGACCTACGAGACCTTCACCGTGCTCAAGGGACGCTTCGAAGTGACGTGGAACGACGACGGCGGCGGACGAGTCGAGCTCGACGAGTTCGACACCATCTCGGTGCCGCCCAGGGTCAACCGCGCCTTCCGCAATATCGGGGAAGACGAGGGCGTCCTGCAGGTGCTGATCACCGGCGGCGTGCACGACATGACCGATATCGACCTGGCGCCGTCCAGCGCGGTCAGGCTCGACGCCATCAAGCCCGGTGTGAGGGAGAAGTTCGAGGCCAGGGGCCTCACCTTCACCGCAAGCAAGTAACGCCTTAACCGGAATTCTCACAGGGGCTAGCCCGGAAGCACGCTTGGTGCCCGCGCGGATCCGGGCTAGGCTGACGCCATGAACGCCGACGTCGAGAGCTTGGTGCTGGAGCAGCTGCGGGCGATCTGCGGCGAAATCGGCACTCTGCGGCAGGATATGGGTGAGGTCCGCCAGCGTGTCTCGTCGATGGAACGCCACTTGGCGGACATGCAGCGGCTTCTGGCGAACCAGCAGGGGGACGTTGCCCTGGTTTATCAACGCCTCGATCATGTGGGCGAACGGCTGGGGCGCATCGAACGTCGCCTGGAGCTCACCGACGCACCGGCGTGATCGAGTGCCGCCGCGGGAACCGGAAATCGCCCAGCATGTCGGCCGGCGCCAGAAAGGCATGGACAGGCCGTCGACGCGGCGGGCGAGTTCGGCATGCGGAGCCCCGACGCGCCGATCCCTGGTGTAGAACAATCCGCGCTAAACAGCGCCGGACCTCGTTGCCTCCGCGAAGAACAGCCGGCGCTCGATGACGACACCGGCGGAGCCGGAAAGGGCCGCGGCGCCGGCGGCGAGCGCGGCGGGCCATTGCGACGCCTCCATCGCGGCCATGGTGAGCACCAGCGGCAGGACGAACAGAAGTACGAAGGCGTAGCGCCGTAGCTTGACCGCGTGCTCGCGAGAGATGGGATCGCCCGTCTCTCCAGCCGCATCGGCGTCGGGCCCGGTTGCGTTTTCCGGTATCGAGACCGCCCGGACGGTGTCGATGAACCGCCAATATCGGCGTTTGAGGTAGAAGGAGAGGAAGAGAGCGACAACGACGATCAGCGCACCGTCCGGGTTCGCGCGGCCGAACAGCGTGAGCAGCGCAAGAAGCCACAGCGCGCTGGTATAAAGTGCGAGCGCAAGGAAGAGCGGCACGGTCCAGCGGTTGGACCATGCGTACGCCGTCTCGTGGGTCGCGTAGTTCATGGCCGTCGCATGGACCGCGAATCCCGCGAGCAGGGCAGCGGCGAGGCCGCAAACTCGCCACATACCGTCGACGTCTCCGTAACCCACCCAGCCGACGGCGAACAGCCCCGCCGGGACACAGGCCCCGGTCGCCAATACCGCCGCGCGGGAATGCCAACTCGACCGCCACCGGGAAAGCGTGCGCAGGAAGCGTTCGGGGCGGTCGGGGTCGTAGGCCGAGCAGACGAGACCGAAGCCCAGCGCGCCCAGCGCGGTGCCCAGTGCCGCCAGCCCGAACCAGCGGTCGGAGGGGATCGTCTCCCCGCTCGCGAAGACACCCAGCAGGACCAGCAGGCCGCAGCCCATGCCGGAGGCAGCGGTAAAAGAAATCGCCGACCGGTCGGGGCGCACGGGCCGAGCCTAAGGCGTGCCCGGGTCGGATGCGATCGCACTGGCCGGGCCCGGGAGGGCGCGCGTCCCTCGATACGGCGCTGACGCGCCTACTCGGGATGAGGGCACTTTGCAGACTCCCTCACCCTGAGTAGCCGCGCAGCGGCGTATCGAAGGGCGCCCCGACGCCTCAAGCCAGGGCGGTCTTGAACAGCGCCAGCATCCGGCTCCAGGCACGCTCCGCCTGCGCCTCGTTGTAGACGGCGGAATCCGGCGGGCACCAGCCGTGCAGGGTTCCGGCGTAGACCTCGATCTCGGCCGGCAGCTTGGCGGCGTCGAAAGCCTGCCGCAGCGCGGTCTTGGCGTTCGGCTCCTTCTTGTCGTCGTTCTCCGCGATCGCGAACAGGTAATGCGCGCGGAGCTTCGGGACCAAAAGGTGAGGGCTGTCGGGCCGGTCGGTCACCAGCCGGCCGCCGTGGAACGAGGCGCCGGCGCCGATCCGCTCGGGGAACGCCGCCGCGGTCCGCATGGTCATCGATCCGCCCATGCAATATCCCGTCGTCCCCATCTTGCGGTCTTTGGCGACCGATTTCTGGGCGTCGAGGAAGCCGACGAAGGCCTTGGCGTCCGTGACGGTGACCTCCGGGGTCAAGGTGCGCATCAGGGGAAAGACCTTCTCGCGCGTCGCCGCGTCGCGGAACGTGGCGCCCTCCGGCAGGATCGGCGCCTTTACCTTGCGGTAATAGGGGTTGACGACCAGTACCGAATATCCCGATTCGGCCAGTCGCCGCCCCATCGCCTCGAACGCGGGCCTGAGACCGAGCGCATCCGGCCAGATCAGCACGCCCGGGTGGGCACCGCTCGCGGGGTGCACGAAATGGCAGTCCGCCGTGCCGTCCGGCGTCGAAATTTCGACATTCCGGGCCGTCACATCGACCGCGCCCGCGGTCCCCGGCAACAGCATGGCCACGCCCGTTCCGACCGAAAGCGTCCCGAATCCGCGCCGGGTCAGGTTTCCGGATCCGCGCAGGAATTCTTCCTCGTCGCGGGCAGTCGTTTCGTCGCACATTTTTTTCTCCTGAGTCTCTCCGGTTTGGGTTGGAGCATAGCACCGTGGTAGTTTGCCGCGTCCATGATCTTCGTCCAAATCTCCGACATACACCTGCGGCCCGAAGGCGATCTCGCCCACGACGTGGCCGATACCGCCGCCGGTCTCGCCAGCGCCGTCGAACGCCTGTCCGCCCTCGATCCTCCGGCCGATGCGGTGTTCGTGACGGGCGATCTGGTGGACACCCCGGACGCCGGGTCCTATGCCCAGCTCCGGTGCCTGCTCGGCCCCCTTCCCGTGCCCGTCTATCTGATCCCCGGCAATCGCGACGACCGCGCGAACTTCCGGTCCGCTTTCGCCGATGCGGGCTACCTGCCGAAGAACGGCGCGTTCCTCCACTACGCCGTCGAGGACTTCCCCGTGCGTTTCCTGGCGCTCGACACGCTCAAGGAAGGCGCCAAGACCGGCGAGATGTGCGCCGAACGCCTGGCGTGGCTGGAGGAGCGCCTGGGCGAGGCGCCGGATCGCCCGACCGTGATCCTGATGCACCACCCGCCCTTCAAGACCGGCGTGCCCTTCATGGACGGCCAGGACTTCGCGGGCGCGGACGGCTTCGCCCGGATCGTCCGCGCTTCCGGGAACATCGAGCGGGTGCTGTGCGGGCACCTGCACCGAGCCATCCAGCGCCGTTTCGCCGGCACGCTCGCCTGCGTGGCGCCGTCGACGGCCTTCCACATGCCGCTCGACCTGCGTCCCGACAGCGACCTCAATCTCGTGCTCGAACCGGCCGCCGGATTCCTTCATGTGTGGAGCCCCGGGATCGGCATGGTTACCCATACCCTGCCCCTGGTCGAGCATCCGGGGCCCTTTCCGTTCCGCCGCCGCCCCGCACCTGGCTCGCCTTGACATTTCGTCCGATCGAAAGATGGTATCCTTGCCGGCGGCGCGGCGAAAACGCCGCTTCGGGAACGATCGCAACAGGCTGACATCGGGGAAATCGCGTGTTGACCAGTAATCCCTTCGCCGCGCTCTCGGCGTCCGTATCGCCCACCGTCATGCAGATATATGTCGTGGCGATGATCGCCTTCGTCGTGGGCGGCACCCTGTTCGATATCTGGCACAAGGGCAGCGCCACCTATTTCTTCGCCGCCTGGCGGAAGTCGAGAGACAAGGGCGCGCGGCGGGTCGGAAGCGGACAGATCGCGGGGATCGCGGTCCAGACCGCGTTGTCGGAGGGGCTGACGTCCGCCGAATTCGGCCCCGGTCGCCGCCGGGCCGCCCATCTGCTGACGATGTACGGCTTCCTGGCCTATGTGATTGCCACCTTCGTCATGGTGTTCTGGTACCCGACGCCGGACACGCCGACACCCGCCGTTCTGCCTCTCCTGTGGGTCGTCGGCGCCCTGCTGGTCTGCGCCGGCGGCTACTGGTTCTGGTTCTTCATCCGGGTGGATGTGGCGGCCGAGGGCCATACGCCGCTCCGGCTCGTGCGCGCGGACCTTTTCATCCTCTCTCTCCTCGCCAGCACGACGCTGGGGCTGATCTGGGCGGGGCTGCAGGCGGCGGAGAGCTCGTGGACGACCGTGTTCCTGGGCCTCTACGTGATCGCGACGACGGTGCTGTTCGGATCCGTGCCGTGGTCCAAGTTCTCGCACATGTTCTTCAAGCCGGCCGCGGCGTTCGAGAAGCGGGTGTCCGAGGCGACCGGGTCGCGGAGCAACCTGCCGGCTCCCGCCGACAAGCCCGAGACGTTCGGCAGCGCCCGCGAACGGCCCAGCCATTACTGATCGGCCCGCCGTCGATCCGCGATAGAGGAGTCAGGGGAACCACATGCCGACATTCGTCTACATGACCCGATGCGACGGCTGCGGGTACTGCGTCGATATCTGCCCGTCCGACATCATGCACATCGATACCACCTATCGGCGGGCCTACAACATCGAGCCCAACATGTGCTGGGAGTGCTATTCCTGCGTGAAGGCCTGCCCGCAGAATGCGATCGACGCCCGCGGCTACGCGGACTTCGCTCCCCTCGGCCACAGCGTCCGGGCGCTGCGCGAAGAGACGAAGGGCACCATCTCCTGGAAGATCAAGTTCCGCGACGGCACCGAGAAGAATTTCGTCTCCCCGATCCGCACCACGCCATGGGGATCGATCAAGGCGCCGGCCGATTACGAGGCGCCCACCGAGGACGCGATGAAATCCCAGGAACTCGCGCACGAGCCGGACGCGCTCAACATCGAGGCGCTGCCCGCGCTGACGCCGGACAAGTTCAAGCAGGGGGTGGTCTAGTGCGTTCGTTCTCCCGTCGGAAAACGGTCTTCGTGGACTCGGACATCCTGGTCGTCGGCGGCGGTATGGCCGGCTGCGGGGCGACCTACGAGGCCGGGTACTGGGGCCGCGACCTGAAGGTGGTCTGCGTAGAGAAGGCCAACATCGAGCGCAGCGGCGCGGTGGCCCAGGGCCTCTACGCGATCAACTGCTACATGGGCATGCAGTGGGACGAGAACCAGCCCGAGGACCATGTCCGCTACTGCCGCAACGACCTGATGGGCCTGGTGCGGGAGGATCTCGGCTACGACATCG
>JAPPHW010000020.1 GCA_028820945.1 Defluviicoccus sp. | reverse complement strand
GCGAGGCCTGGAACGAGGAAAAGCAGAGCTATGTCAGCGCCTTCGGCGGCAGCGAAATCGACGCGGCATTGCTGCTGATGCACGAGATTTCGTACTGCGACCCTCTGGAACCGCGCTTCATCGGCACCGTCGCCGCGGTCGGGCGGGAGCTGCGCCGCGGCGACCATGTGTTCCGCTACGTCGAGACCGACGATTTCGGCGCGCCCGAGAACGCGTTCAACATCTGCACCTTCTGGTACATCGACGCGCTCGCCGCGTGCGGCCAGCGGGAGGAGGCGCGGCGGCTGTTCGAGAACATGCTCGCCTCGCGCAACTCGATGGGGCTCCTGTCGGAAGACCTCGACACCAGGACCGGGGAGCTCTGGGGCAACTTCCCGCAGACCTACAGCATGGTCGGGCTGATCACCTCGGCGATGCGGCTCTCCCGCCCGTGGGAGGATGCGTTCTAGGGTCGCGCTCAACAAGACAAAATCTGATCGAGCATGTACCGGGCCATTCGTAAATCTGTATCGTCGTAGTTCCGCCGAAGGGATACGCTGGCCGACATGACTGGCCAGCTGCCTCGGACCGCATGACCGACCGCATCGTCGTCGTGTCCAACCGGGTCGCGCCGATCGACGAAGGCAGGGCCGCCGCGGGCGGTCTGGCCGTCGCCGTCCTTGCCGCGCTGAGGCGTTCCGGGGGCATCTGGTTCGGCTGGAGCGGCAAGGTCGTCCCCGACCCCGGCGAGACCGTGGAGCTGACCGAGAGTGGCCGGCTCGCCCGCGCCACCGTGGATCTCGGCGAGCGCGACCACGAGGAGTATTACAACGGCTTCGCCAACGCGACGCTCTGGCCGCTGTTCCATTACCGCGTCGATCTGGTCAACTTCGACCGCGGAAATTACGTCGGCTATCGGCGCGTCAACGCCGAATTCGCCCGCAAGCTGGCCCGTCTGCTCGAGCCCGACGACGTGATCTGGGCCCACGATTACCACCTGATTCCCCTCGCCGAGGAGTTGCGGCGGCTCGGCCTCCCGAACCGGATGGGCTTCTTCCTGCACACCCCCCTGCCGCCCCGGGAGCTGGTGGCGACCCTGCCGGTGCACGACGAGCTGATGCGCGGTCTTGCCTCGTTCGACCTCGTCGGCTTCCAGACGGAGACGGACCGCGGGCATTTCTGCCGCTATCTCATCGTCGAGGCCGACGCCCGCGTGCGGGAAACCGGGGACGGGGCCACGGTTCGGGCGTTCCAGCGCACGTTCAGGGTCGAGGCCCACCCCATAGGCATCGACACCGCCCATGTCGAGCGCAGCGCGGCCAACACCGCGGGCATCCGCGAGGTGGAGCGCCTCAAGGTGAGCCTCGCCGGCCGCCGGCTGATCGTCGGCGTGGACCGGCTCGACTATTCCAAGGGCCTGCCGCAGCGCTTCGATGCCTTCGCGCATCTGTTGCGGACCTGTCCCGAGCATCACAACCGCGTCTCGCTGATGCAGGTCGCGCCGCCCACCCGCGGCGGCATCGCCGAGTATTCCGAAACCCGCCGGACGCTCGAGACGCTCGCCGGACACGTGAACGGCGAGATGGCGGACGTCGACTGGGTGCCGATCCGCTATCTGAACAAGAGCTTCAGCCGGCGCACCCTGTTCGGCTTCCTGCGTCTCGCGCGGATCGGGCTGGTGACGCCGCTCAGGGACGGGATGAACCTTGTCGCGATGGAGTATCTCGCATCCCAGCCGCCGGACGATCCGGGCGTTCTGGTGCTCTCGCGCTTCGCCGGCGCGGCCCGGTACCTGCCGGACGCGCTGATCGTGAACCCCTACGACGTCGAAGGCGTGGCCGGCGCCATTCAGGCGGCGCTGGCGATGCCGCTGAAGGAACGGCGGGAGCGCTGGGAGGGGTCGATGCAGGTGCTACGGTCGAACAGCGTCGAGGCCTGGTACGAACGGTTCGTTTCCCGCCTCGCCGAAACGTAGCGCGGGTTCAGGCGGATAGCCGCGCCGAACCCGCTACCCGCACCAGCCAGTCCAGCAAATCCGCGACCGTATCGACCCGGACCGCCGCCCGGGTGGCCGCGCGCTCGCCGACGCGGACGCTCACGCCTCCCCGCGCGTTGACGACCGCGAAACCGTCTTCGTCCGTGATGTCGTCGCCGCAGAACACGGGTATCCGTCCGACGAATGGCGCTTCGCCCATGAACGCTTCGATCGCGGCGCCCTTGGCGAGACCGCGCGGCCTGATTTCGAAGACCATCTTGCCTTCGAGGATTTCCCAGCCCTCCGCGCCGTCCCCGAGCACGGAGTCCACGACATCCCTGCAGGCGTCCTCTAGGGAGGGGGCGAGACGGTAATGTAGGGCGAGGGAATATTCCTTGTCCTCGAAGAGGATCCCGGGATGCGCTGCGGCGAACGCTTCCAGCGGCGCCCGGGCACGCCGCAGGTCGTCGTTCGGCGGCGGACGGACGATCGCGCCGTCCGCGCCGCGCCGCTCCAGCCCGTGCAGTCCCGCGACGGCCGGGACGGCGGCGCCGAGGTAGGCGTCGATTTGCGCGATGGGCCGGCCCGTGACGATCGCGACCGCGCCGCCCAGCGCCCCGCGCAGGGCAGTCAGCAGCGGCGGCAGGGTTTCCGGCACGACGATCGAGTCCGGCGTCGGCGCGATTTCGACGATGCTGCCGTCGAAATCGAGAAACAGCGCCCAGTGCGCGCGCGGCTCGGGAAGGGCGGGGGGCTGCACCCTCGCTCCTACCGAAGATCCGGCATCTCGCGCGCCAGCCTTCCCGGGAGCCGGCTCGTGCGAAGCGCCTCTCCCTCGCGCCCGGCGATCTCAAGGATCATCTTCTTGAGGATCGCGTCGGCGAACGATCTCCTGTCGTCGGCCTTGATCACGAACGAGCGGGGGCCGCCGGTGACCGCCGCCCGGTAGTATTCGTCGAGGTCGGGCATCGACGGGCGCTCGATCACCAGCCCGTTGACCGTCATCCCGGCCGCGATCGCCGAATCGCGGGCGATTTCGACCGGCAGGCCTATCGTGTTGGGTCCGTCGCCCGAGACGTCGATCACCAGCCGCGTGCCCTCGAACCCGTTGCCCGCGATCGAGGCGGTCGCGAGCGCCACGGCATCGCCGATGGCGTTTCCCCCGGGGCAGAACATCGGGGGCAGGGCGAGGATTTTGCCGCCGAAGGATCGTGCGCTGGCGCTGTCCGAGACCCGGGTCCACCCGACGCTGACGCGTTCGCAGCCCGGACCGGCGAACTCGATATAGGCCACCGCGACGGCGCGCAGGAATCCGCTCCCGATCGCGCCGATCACGCGCGGGTTGGCGAGCGCGTCGGCGTAGCCCTGGCGCTGCAACCGGGTCTCGGCCTCGTCGATGCTGCCCGAGGCGTCGACGACGAAGGCGAGCTCCAGGTCCACCGCCGCGCGCTGCGCGTGCGCGGGCCAGGCGATGCAGAGCAGGACCAGTGCGGTCGAAAGGAACGGTCTTTCCGGCATTGCGTTCTCCCCGTTCGACCCCATCGCCCGCCGCGGCGAGGGGGATAGAATAGCAGGGTCGGTCGGATCGGAACCGGACAGGTGGGGAGGGCTCGGCAATGTCGCGGAAGATCGCAATCGTCGGAAGCGGCGCCAACGGCACCTCGATCGGCGTCGACGTTGCGCGCGCCGGCCACGACGTGACGCTGATCGACCAGTGGCCCGCCCATGTCGAGGTGATGCGCAGGAACGGCGCCACGATCTCGATGCCGGAGGAAACCGTCGTCCAGCAGGTGAACGCGCTCCATCTCTGCGAGGTCTGCACGCTGAAGGAGCCCTTCGACATCGTGCTGGTGGTGACCAAGGCTTACGACGCCCACTGGTCGAGCCAGCTCATCGAACCCTGGTTGAAGGACGACGGGCTGCTGGTCGCGGTCCAGAACGGCATGACGGCCGAAACCGTCGCCGAGGTGGTGGGGCCCGAGCGCACGCTCGGCTGCGTGATCGAGATCTCGTCCGGGCTGTTCGCGCCCGGCACCGTGGAGCGCCACTCGCCGCCCTCCCGGTCCTGGTTCGCGGTGGGCAGCTTCCATCCGGCGACGAAGGGACGCGAGGGCGAGGTGGCGGAGCTCCTGGCGCATGCCGGCGCCTGCGAGATCGTCGACGACATCCTCGCGGCCAAGTGGATGAAGCTGGTCAGCAACTGCACCACGCTGGCGACCACGGCCTGCCTGGGCAAATCGATCGTGGACGCGGAATCCGTGCCCGGGATGCGCGAGTTCATGCTCCGCGCGGGCCAGGAGGCACTCGACGTCGGCGCCGCGATCGGACACCGTCGTCGGCCCATCCTCGGGATGACGGAACGGGACGTGCGGGATTCGAACCGCCTCGTCGAAACCATGCTCGACCGCCTGATGGAGGGCTTCATCCTGCCCAACACCAAGGGTGTCATTCTCCAGGACTGGGAGAAGGGGCGGAAAAGCGAGCTCGATAACCTCAACGGCCACGTCGCCCGGACCGCGCGCGAGGCGGGAATCGCCGCGCCGGCCTGCGAGGCGGTGTCCGAGGTCGCGCGGCGCATCGAGCGCGGCGAGCTCGAACCCGGCGCCGGGAACCTCGCTTTGCTGAACGACCTCGCCCAACGATACGCGCGGGGGTGAGCGCGCCCGCCCTACTGCGCCGCGATGCTCGCCCCGGCCTCCGCCCCCATCGCGCCGGCGGCTTCGAGGGCCGCGCGCAGCGCCTCGCGGTCTTCGTCGCCGAGCATTCCGAGCGGCCGACGCGGCGGGCCGACCGGGCGGCCCAGGATGTCGAGCCCGGTATGGCCCACCCGGATATGCGACTTAGTGCAGATCATGTCGCAGATCGGGAACAGCCGGTCCCAGATTTCGCGCGCCTTGGCCACATCGTCGTCGTAGACCGCGGCGCGGAAGAACGCCATCGCCTCGGCCGGCAGGAAATTGGTCACCACCGGCGCCCAGCCGGTCGCGCCGGCGCTGAACGCCTGGAGGCTCGTCGACTCCCAGCCCGCGACGATCGCCACGTCGTCGCCGGTCAGCGCGCGGATTTGGCTGATCCGTGTCAGATCGCCGGTGCTTTCCTTGACGCAGCGCATGTTCTCGTGTCGCGCGAGCTCCGCCAGAAACGCCGGCGGCATGTCGATGCCGGTGGTCCACGGGTTGTTGTAGACGCAGATCGGCAGCCTGATCGCATCGGCGACGCGCTCGTAGTGCGCCCGCACCTCGTCCAGCGTCAGCGGCCAGTATGTCATGGGGAGGATCATCACCCCGTCGCAGCCCACCGCCTCCGCGTGCCGCGACAGCCGCGTGCAGGCGGACGTGGTGCGCGCCCCGGTGCCCGCGATTACAGCGATGCGCCCGTCGACGTGCCGCGCCGCGACCTCGATGCCGCGCTTCATCTCGTCTTCCGAGAACGAGCCGTTGCCGCCGGTCGAGCCGAACACGCAGACCCCGTCCACGCGGTTCTCGATCTGGTGATCGAGCACCCGGCGGAGGCCGTCCTCGTCGATGGCTTCGCCGTCGAGTTCGAGCGGTGTCGGAACGAAGGTAAAAACGCGGGACCAGAATCCGTGCTTCGCAACCATGTGCCTCTCGTCGCGTTGTGGGGACGCTCGGTCATCTTATGCCCCGATCCCGCGCGCCAACAACAAAACGATGGACGGCGCGGGCGCGGCGGGCTAGCAGGGGCGCCATCGTCTCGCTCACGCGCAAGGGATCCCGCCCATGACCCGGATAGACATCCAGTTCACCATGTTCTCCGCGTTCTATTCGCCGCTGATCGCAACGATGGCGGGCGGGTTCCTGGACGAGGAGGGGCTGGACGTCGAGTGGTCGGTTGCGCCGCCCGGGGTGTCGGCCATCGCCGCGCTCAAGGACGGCACCGCGCACGTGGTGCAGTCGGCGTTGAGCCAGGCGTTCGGGCCGCTGTCGCGGGGCGAGGATCCGGGCGCGGTCCATTTCGCCCAGATCAACGAGATGGACGGGTTCTTCCTCACCGCGCGCGATCCCGATCCCGATTTCCACTGGCGCAAGCTGGAAGGCGCCCCGGTCGTCCTGTTCGGCGGCGGCCAGCCGCTCGCCATGTTCAAATACGCCTGCCACAAGGCGGGCATCGACTACGGCCGGATCGAGGCGATCCATCCCGGCAACGCCGCCGAGGTCGACGCCGCCTTCCGCGCCGGCGAGGGCGCCTACGTGCAGCAGCAGGGGCCGTTCCCCCAGCAGCTCGAGGCCGACGGGGTCGGTCATGTGGTGGCCGAGGTCGGCCGGCAGATCGGGCGCTGCGGTTTCTCCAGCCTGTGCGCCCTCCCGGATTGGCTGGAAACCGGGATGGCGCGCGCGTTCGCCCGCGCCTACCGCAAGGCGCGCCTCTGGCTGAACCGAACCCCGGCGGCGGAGATCGCCCTCGCCGAGGCGGCCTATTTCCCGGATATCGATCTCGCCGTCCTCGAACGCTGCATCGCGAGCTACCAGGAGCTCGGCTGCTGGACGCCGCACGTCGAGATCACCCGCGAGGCGTACGAGGCGACCCTCGACATCTTCGCCTATAACGGGCTGATCCGGGAGCGCTTCCCCTACGACCGCGCCTGCGCCCCGCCGCCGGCGGAGTAGGGCGGAGTCTCGTCGCGGCCTTGCCGGTGGAGTCGCCCAAACCCGTCTGCTAGCATCCGCGCCGGCTCACCGGATGGAGAAGGCCGGCCGCGCGAACCGTAACCCCGCGTCCGACGGGAGCGGACGGCGGCGACGGTCCTCCACGGATCGAAGAGACGGGAGACGTTCATGAAAATGCGATCTTATCTGACAGCGGCGCTCGCCTGGACGGTCGCCGGCGCGCTGTCGGTCGGCGTCGCGCAGGCGCAGCAAACCGTGAAGATCGGCGCCTCGGCGCCCAAGACCGGGCCGCTGGCGGTCGGCGCCTCCATCACGCACTGGCCCAACGTCAAGCTCTGGGTCGAGACGGTCAACGGGCGCGGCGGCCTGAAGCTGAAGGACGGCCAGCGCAAGATCGAGCTGATCGAGTACGACGACCGCACCACCCCGGGCGAGGCGATCAAGAACGTCACGCGGCTCGCCACCCAGGACAAGGCCGATTTCATCCTGCCGCCCTACGGGACCGGCTTCAATCTCGCCACCGCGGCGATCTTCGCCAAGTTCGGCTATCCGATGGTCACGTCGACCTCGATCACCGACAAGCAGGAGGAGCTGGTCAAGCGGTACCCGGGGATCTTCTTCACGCTGGGCTCGACCAGCGCGTTTTCGGAAGGGGTCGCCGACGTGCTCAAGAAGATGCGCGACGAAGGCAAGATCGGTACCCGCGTCGCCATGGTGAACGTCGCCGACGCTTTCGGCATCGAGCTTGCCAACGCCGCGCGCCCGGTCTTCAAGAAGGCCGGATTCGAGATCGTCTACGACAAGTCCTATCCGCTCGGCACGCAGGACCTGTCGCCGGTGATCCGGGGCGCCAAGGCGGCGAACCCCGATGCCTTCGTCGCCTGGTCCTACCCGCCCGACACGTTCGGGCTGACCGCGCAGGCCAAGGTCCAGGGTCTCGACACCAAGGCGTTCTACACCGCCGTCGCCACCGCCTTCCCGGCGTTTGTGGGCAAGTTCGGCGCGGCGGCCGAGGGTATCCTGGGCGGCGGCGGGGTCTACGTCGATTCGCCGGAGATGAAGGCCTATTTCGAGGCCCACAAGAAGGTCACCGGCAAATCGCCGGACTACTGGGCGAGCCCGGTGGTCTACGCGACCTTCCAGGTGCTCGAACAGGCGATCGAGGGGGTCGGCGAGCTCGACCGCAAGAAGGTCACCGAATACATCAAGAAGAACAAGTTCAAGACCGTGGTCGGCGAGATGGACCTCTCGACCGGGATCTCGAACAAGTTCTGGACGGTCGGCCAGTGGCAGGGCGGGAAGTTCCACGGCGTCAACTCGCTGAACATTCCGGGCGCCAAGCCGGTCAAGGAAAAGCCGGCCTGGAAGTAGGCCGCGATAGCCCGGCGCGGGGGCACAGCCCGCGCCGGGCCTCTCCTCCGAACGTGTAGTCGACGGCATGGACATCCTGATCATCGGTGTTCTGCTGGGCGGCGCCTACGCCCTGATGGCGGTGGGGCTGCAGCTGCAATACGGCGTCGCCCGCATCATGAACCTCGCCAACGGCGAGATCCTGGTTGCGGGCGCGTTCGGCGCGTTCTGGTTCTTCACCGGCTCCCAGGTCAGTCCGCTGATCACCGTTATCGGCTATGCGCCGGTGGCGTTCGCCGTCAACTGGGCGATCTACCGCTACCTGATGCTGCCGCTGGTCCGGCGCTCGAAGAGCGAGGGCCATCTGGAGGTCGACAGCATCCTCGCCACCTTCGGTCTCAGCTTCATCCTAGTCGGCGTCATGCTGGCCCTCTTCGGCGGCGAGTTCTTCAGCTATTCCTTCCTCGAAAAGCCCTTCGACATCCTGGGCCAGCCCTACGAGCAGAACCGGCTGGTGGCGTTTCTCTATGCCGCCGCGTTCTGCGTCGGCCTCTATGTCTGGCTGCACCGGACGCGAATGGGGCTGACGCTCCGCGCCGTCTCGATTTCGCCCGACGCTTCCCGCCGGGTGGGAATCGACGTCGCGGGCGCTTCCGCGCTGGCCTTCGGCCTCGGCGGCGCGATCACGGCCGCGGGCGGCGGGCTCCTGTCCACGTTCCTCGTATTCGACGCCTCGATCGGCATCATCTTCACCATGAAGGCGCTGGTCATCGTCATCATGGGCGGGCTCAAGGACATAAGGGGCTCGATCGTCGCCGCCTTCGTCCTCGGCCTCACCGAAACCGCCGTGGCCAGCCTGATCGATCCCGGCCTCACCCTGGCGGCCGCCTATGTCGTGTTCATCCTGGTCCTGCTGTTCCGGCCCCAGGGCATCTTCGGCAGGCGGGCGGCGTGACGGCGGGAGAGAGACGGGGGCTGGCGGTCGGGGCGGCGATCTTCCTGGCTGCCGCGTTCGTGCCGATGCTGAGCGAGGGCTACGGCCTGTCACTGGCGGTGACGGTGGTGATGTATGCGGTGCTCACCACGTCCTGGACGCTTTTCTCGGGTCCGACCCATTACATCTCGCTCGCCACGGCGGCTTTTTTCGGGCTCGGCATGTACACGGTGGCGGCGCTGATCGAGGTCTTTCCCTATCCCGTCCTGCTGGTCATGGCGACCATCGTGGGCGCGGTGCTGGCGGCGCTGATCGGGCTGGCGACGCTCCGCCTGTCGGGCGTCTATTTCGTGATCTTCACGCTCGGCCTCGCCGAGATGGTCCGCCAGCTCGTCACCTGGGTGCAGACCACCATGGGGACGTCGAGCGGGCTCGTGGTGCTGACAAGTATCGACGAGCCGATGATCTACTGGCAGCTGCTCGCTCTCGCCGCGGCGGTCTACCTGGCGAGCTGGCGCATCGGCCGCTCGCGGCTCGGCTTCGCGCTCCGCATCATCGGGGGCGACGAGGTGGTCGCCGCCCATAGCGGGATCAACACCGCGCACGCGAAGATCGCGCTGTTCGTGATATCGGGCGCCGTTGCGGCGCTGACCGGCGCGATCCTGGCGCCGCGCTGGACCTATGTGGAGCCGGTGATCGCCTTCAGCCCCATGCTGTCCTTCCTGGTCGTCATCATGGCGCTGCTGGGCGGCGTGCACCGGCTCTGGGGCCCGCTGCTCGGCGTAATCCCGTTTACCTTCCTGTGGGACGTGGTGACGGCGACTTTCCCCAACCAGACCGCGCTGATGCTGGGACTCTGCTTCCTTCTGATCGTCTATATCGTCCCCAACGGCTTCGCTGGCCTGATCGAGAACCTGATCCGCCGCCGGCCCCTGCTGGCGAGCTGACATGGCGGCGGAGCCCGATACGGCGCTCAGCGTGCGCGGCGTGACCAGGACCTTCGGTGGCCTGGTCGCGGTCGACAACATGAGCTTCGAACTCGCGGAGCACGAGGTGCTCGGGTTGATCGGCCCCAACGGGTCCGGCAAGACGACGATGATCAACCTGATCTCGGGCGCGCTCAGGGCGAGCGGCGGCGAGATCGTGCTGTTCGGCGAGAACGTCGCCGGCGAATCCGCCCACGCCATCGCCCGCCGGGGCGTCGCCCGGACCTTTCAGCTGGTGCGGATGCTGGAGTCGATGTCGGCGCTGGAAAACGTCGAGGCCGGCGGGGTGTTCGGCCATGTCCGGCGCTGGGGGGCCGAGCTTCGCGACCACGCGCGGCACAACCTGGCGCGCGTTGGGCTGGCCGGCAAGGAGGACGAGCCGGTCGGCGCGCTCACCTATATCGACCAGAAACGGGTGGAGCTCGCCCGCGCGCTCGCCGCCGATCCCAGGCTGTTGCTGCTCGACGAATGGCTTGCGGGGCTCAACCCGACGGAGCTTCAGACCGGCATCGAGCTGGTCGAGGATCTCCGGAACGAGGGCCGCACCATCGTCATCGTCGAGCACGTGATGGACGCGATCCGAAGCCTGTGCGACCGCTGCGTGGTGATGAACTCGGGCGCCATGATCGCCGACGGGACGCCGCGGGAAGTTCTGGCCGACGAGGCCGTGATCGCCGCCTATCTGGGAGACGCCCATGTTTGAGGCGCGCCATATCTCGGTCGCCTATGGCAAGCACCGGGCGCTGGAAGACGTCTCCGTCACCGTGGCGGCGGGGGAAATCGTCGCCATGCTGGGCGCCAACGGCGCCGGCAAGAGCACGTTTCTGAAGGCCGTCGCCGGACTGGTGGCGAAGGACGCGGGCGGCGGCGTCGCCCTCGACGGAAACCAGATCGGCGCGCTCCCGCCGCACGAGATCGTGGAGCGCGGCATCGCGCTGGTGCCCGAGGGGCGGGGGCTCTTCGACGACCTGACGGTGATCGAGAACCTTACCCTCGGCGCGTATCCCAGGCGGGCGCGGGCTTCGGAATCCGAAAACCTGGAGCGCGTGCTCGATCTGTTCCCCGTGCTCGCCCAGCGGCGCCGGCAGGTCGCGCGCACCCTGAGCGGCGGCCAGCAGCAGATGGTGGCGATCGGCACCGCGATGATGTCGGCGCCCTCCATGCTGATGCTGGACGAGCCCTCGCTGGGCCTTTCGCCCATGCTCTGCACCGAGCTGTTCAGGACCCTGGCCAGGGTTCGCGAGACGCAGGTCGGCATTCTGCTGGTGGAACAGAACGCCAAGCAGAGCCTCGCCATCGCCGACCGCGGCTATCTGCTGGAGAACGGTTGCATCACCGGCGAGGACAGCGCGGCGAACCTCGCCAACGACCCCTCAGTCCAGGCCGCCTATCTCGGAGCCGCGTCCGCGCCCTAAACCGCCGCCATCACGTCGGCCCAGCGTTCCAGCATCTCGTTCTCGTGGCCGGGCATGGTGTGGTGCATGACCTGGCGATAGCCGGCGTCCCGGATGCCGCGAAGACGCTCGACCAGCTCGGCCTTAGTTCCGGTCAGGGAGAGGCCCCGTATCACCCGCTCATTCAGGTGCTTCTCGTCCGGGCGGACATACATCAGATGGCCGCGATGGTTGCTGAGATAGCGCGCGTCCGCGGGCTCGTAGGCCTCGTACACCTTCCTGTAGGCGGCGAGCTCCTCCTGGAAGGGGAAGTGGTCCGACGAGCCGAACAGCGAGCCGAACTCTTCCTCCTCCGCGAGGTTGTGGAAGGCGATCGCGGCGAACGGCCCCGCATGCGCCATGGCGCGGGGACCGTCGGCCGGCTCGCCCTCGTCGAGCACGCACCCGCCGGCGCCCAGGATCGCGTAATGGTCTCCCATGTCGTGGCCGAATTCCCCGAACGCGGCGCGGTATTCCTCCAGATCGGCCTCCTCCTTCTCCGGCCAGCATGCGGGTCCGATCCAGCCGGCGCCGAGCCTAGCCGTCAGCCGCCGCGCCTTCGGACCGAACGCGGACAGGACGGTCGGGATCGGGTCCTCGACGTTGACCAGCCCGCGCCCGGGGTCGATCAACCGGATCTTGCGAACCGCGCCCTCCTCGTCCCACTCGACGGTCTCGCCGGCGAGCAGCCCGTGGACGACCCCGATGTATTTCTCCATGCGCGCCAGGGTGACTGGCTTGAGCCCGAGCGTCCGGCGCCCGGTGAACCCGGTCGAGACGCCGAACACGATACGCCCCGGCGCGAGCGCATTGAGCGTCGCCAGCCCCGACGCCGTCACCGGAGCGATCCGGTTGGAGGGGATGATGACGCCGGCGCAGAGCTTGATCCTGCTGGTCTTCACCGCCGCCGCGCCCATCGCCGCGAAGACCTCCGCGTTGAGCAACACGGTGTCGTAGAACCAGGCGTACGAATAGCCCAGCTCCTCCGCCCGTTTGCAGATCTCCCAGGAATTGGCTTTCGTCGGCAGACTCAGTCCCAGATCCATCGCGCTTCTCCTCTCCGGCACCGGGTTCCAACCGTGCCCAAACGCACAGGCGCCAACAAGCCGCGCCTTTCGGTATCCGCCGCGCGCGGTTTCCGCTTAAATGAACGGACTCCATCGCATTCCGCGGGAGGGACCAGGCGATGATGATCCAGACCGCCCCGCCGGGCGAGCCTCATTTCCTCTGCTCGATGCGCGAGCACAACGCGCTTTGCGGGCAGTTCGCGCGCGCCTTCGGCAACGACGAGTTCGAACGCTGCGAGCCCCATGAAGAAATGGTCTATGTGGTGAGCCACCACGACTACGGCTGGGACGAATTCGACGCCGCCGCTGTGCTCGACGACCGGACCGGACTTCCCTGCGGCGTCGGCAACGCGCCGGTGCCGGGCGGGACCGATACCGGCAGGCGCTCGGCCGACGTCAACGAGGCCCGCCACCTCTATTGCGGGCTGATTTCCTCGATGCATTCCTGGGGGCTCTACAACGCGCGCTACGGCTTCTCCGAGTTCCGCGTGCGCCCCGGCGGGTCGACCTCGATCCCGGTCGGGCCCGCCGACCGCGAGGAAGTCGACCGGATGCTGTCGGGCGAGATCGCGCGCCAGGAGAGGATCAGGGGGACGCTCGCCGCCGACCCGGAGACCGCCGCGTGGGTCGAGGAAGCTCATATCGTCCAGAACTACAAGCAGCTCCAGTTCTTCGACACGCTGGCGCTCTATTTCAACCTGCGCCACGAGACCGACCGCGGCGTCGAGACCTTCGCCTGCGTGCCGAGGGACGCCGAGACCGACGCCGAGGTGACGGTGACGCCGAAGGGCGGGGGCGTCTACGCGCTCGATCCGTTCCCCTTCGCGGGCGACCGGCTTGAGACGGCGTGCTCGGGGCGCTACCTCGCGGCCTACGCCGAGGACGGGGCGCCGGAAGACCTCGCCGCCGCGCTTGCCGGCCTGCCCACCGAGATGCAGACCTACACCCTCGTGAAAGGGTAATGCACGCCAGGATTGTATAACCATCCGGTCCTGGCTAGGCTCGAACGATGACCGCCGCTTTCGACACCCTGACCGCCGCCCGCCGCATGGAAAAGGCGGGCATGAAGCGCGAGCAGGCGGAAGCCGTCGCCGAAGCAGTCCGCTCGGCCGCGGAGGCCGACCTCGAGCATCTGGCGACCAAGACGGATGTGGCGGTGGTGAAGAGCGATCTGACGGCGGTCAAGGCGGAGCTCAAGGCGGACATCTCCTCGCTCAGGGTGGAGCTTGTGGACCGGATGCAGTCAGGCGAACGGCGCATGTATGCCGCCGTGTTCGGTGTCGGCGGTTTGCTGTTCGCCGCGCTCAAGCTGGTTCCCTGACACAGATGGGACTGCGTTCGCACCCCTGAGCGGTTGCCGTTCGCCGGCGACCGGCTGGCAGCGGTGAGCGGTGGGCGCTATCCTGCCTGGCGACCGATACCTGGATCTACCCTATCGGAAAGGCGGACCCCGCGATGAAGGTGCTGTGGTTCCACCTGATGCCCTATACCGAGCTCCCCGACGACTTCAAGGAGCGGCATCCGGGCGTCTGGGTCGAGATCGACCCGGCGCTGTTCGATCCCGAGCGCGCGCACGTCATGTACAACGACTTCATGGACGAGCTCGAATTCGCCGCCGAGCAGGGGTTCGACGGGATCTGCGTCAACGAGCACCACTCCAACGGCTACGGGCTGATGCCGTCGCCCAACCTGATCGCCTCCACGCTTGCCAGGCGTACGCGCGACTCGGCGATCTGCGTGATGGGAAGCTCGGTCGCGCTCTACGACCCGCCGGTCCGGGTCGCCGAGGAGTTCGCGATGATCGACTGCATGTCGGGCGGGCGGCTGATCGCGGGCTTCCCGGTCGGCACGCCGATGGATACGTGCTACGCCTACAGCCAGAACCCGAGCCTGCTCAGGCCTCGCTACTACGAGGCGATCGACCTGATCGTCCGCGCCTGGCGGGAGGAAAAGCCGTTCCCCTATAACGGTCGCTTCAACCGGATGCGCTACGTCAACCCGTGGCCCCGGCCGATCCAGAAGCCGCGCCCGCCGGTCTGGGTGCCGGGCTCCGGCTCGGTCGAGACCTGGCGAATGTGCTACGAGAACGACTTCGTCTACGCCTACCTGTCCTACTGGGGCTACAAGGCGGGGCTCGGCGTGATGAAGGGCTTCTGGGAGGAGATGAAGGCGATGGGGGCCGAGCCCAACCCCTATCACGCGGGCTTCCTGCAGGCGGTCGGCGTCGCCGAGAGCCGGGCCGAGGCGGTCGACCTCTACGCCGAGCCGGCGAGCTATTTCTACGATCGCTGCCTCCACCTCGACCCCAAGTTCGCGCGCCCGCCGGGCTATATCTCGGAGGCGACGGTGCGCGCGCGCCTCACCTCGCAGGTCACGAAGGCAGCCGACCAGGCGATCGCCGCGCGCCCGTTCCAGGCGAACACGGATAACGTTCTCGAACAGGGCCATGTCATCATCGGCAGCCCCGACGAGGTCGCCGATCAGCTCCGCGAGGTGGCGATCGACCTCAATGTCGGCCACCTGATGCTGCTGCTCCATTTCGGCAACATGTCGAAGGACCTCACCCGCCATAACACCCAGCTCTTCGCCGAGAAGGTGCTGCCCCAGATTGCCGATCTGTTCGACGACGAGTGGGAAGACCATTGGTGGCCGAACCCGATGCCGAGCCAGAGCCGCGCGGTGCCGGAGCCGGTCGCCGTATGACCGGTTACAGCGAACGCAGCGCCACGGTCGCCGGCGGAGAATTGCGGATCTGGGAAAAGGGGGAGGGGCCCGGACTCTGCTGGTTCGCGGGTCTCCCCGGACTGCCCCGCTGGCTGCCGGTGCTCGACCGGCTCGCCGAATCCCACCGCGTCGCCGCGCCGTCGCTCCCCGGCGCGCCGGGCGGGCATTCCGCCGATATGCTGGACGAGCATGTCGATTGGCTGCTGGCGGCGCGCGACGCCCATCGCGCCGCGGATGCCGAGGGCGGGGCGCTGGTCGGCGCATCTTCCGGCGGGGCGCTCGCCGCCGACATTGCCGCTGTCTGGCCCGATTCGGTGGGACGTCTGGTGCTGATCGCGCCGTTCGGCCTGTTCGACGAGGCCGAGCCGATAGCCGACGTGTTCGCCCAGCGCCCCGCCGAACGCTCGCCGCTGCTGACCAACCGTCCGGACGATTTCGACGCCTGGACCGCGTCGGGCACCGACGACGCGGACGAGACGATGGAATGGGACATCATGATGCAGCGCGCCAACAACGCCGCGGCGCGGCTGCTGTGGCCGCTCGGCGACACCAGGCTCGCGACCCGGCTCGAGCGCATCGCCTGCCCGACGCTGCTGATCCGGGGCGGGGACGACCGGGTGATGCCCGAATCCTACGCCGCGCGCATCGCCGACGCGATCGCCGGACCCGCTACCGTCGCGACCGTCCCCGGCGCTGGCCATACGGCCGAGTTCGATCGCCCCGACGAGGTGGCGGAGGCGATAACGGAATTCCTGGCCGGCGTCTGAGCGCCGGAACCGGGCAGGCCCCGGTTGTCGAAAATCGCTTCATTTCCCCTTCGAAGGATCCTGCCATGCCGCTCACCTGCGCCCATCTCGTCGGCAGCCTGCCCTATCCCGACGCCGACACGGCGTTTGCCGAGACCGTCGCTCGCCTCGGCGGGCATCTGAAGCGAATACCGGACGGCGAGACCGGGGAGCGGGCGCGGTGGATCTTCTGGCAGCGCGCGAAGGTGGCGAACCACCCGGCGATGGAGGTCGCGGCGGACGAGGACAAGGCGCGGATCCACCAGTGGGACGGCAAGCTGATCCGCGAATGGGAGCTGTTCCGCTTCAAGCCCGGCATCGATCCGGCGACGGTCGACTTCGATCCCGGCTACGCGCCGGAAGCCATCGCCTCCTACGCCCGGTTCGTCGGGATGCGGGAAGCGGGAAAGTTGCGCGACGGGGTTCGCTTCCAGGTCTGCCTGCCGACGCCGATGGCGGTCGGCTACTGGTTCGTCTCGCCCGCCTCGCGGCCCGATTTCTTCGCCGCCTACGAGCGTGCCTTCAAGGCCGATCTCGCGAAGATCCGCGCCGCGATCCCGCACGGCGACCTCGCGATCCAGTGGGACGTGTGCCAGGAGGTGCTGGCCTGGGAGGGCTATTTCCCGAACCGGCCGGAGAGCTACAAGGAGGACATAACCGGCATGCTGGCGAGGCTCGGCGACGCGGTGCCGGAGCCGGCCGAGCTCGGCTACCACCTCTGCTACGGCACGCCCAACGACGAGCATGTGGTGATGCCGGCCGACCTCGCCAACGCGGTCGAGATGATCCACGGCATCCTCGCCAGGCTCACGCGCTCCTTGCAATTCGTCCACATGCCGGCGCCGAAACACCGCGACGACACGGCCTATTACGCGCCGCTCGCCGGTCTCCGTCTGCCGGAGGAATGCGAGCTCTATCTCGGCGTCATCCACCACGACGACCGCGAGGGCGACCGGCGCCGCATCGCAGCCGCATCGCGGACGGTCTCCGAGTTCGGCATCGCCACCGAATGCGGCTGGGGCCGCGGCGACCCCGCCCGCGCGCCGGGCCTGCTCGACAGCCACCGCATCGCGCTGGAGGGCGGTTGAGCGCCAGGAACCGTTCGGGATGTCCTATCGAACCGCGTGGACCTTCAGCCGAAGTCCTTCGCGTTCCTGAAGCCGGTCGATGACGTCGAAGAGGTTCCGCGCCTGCGGATTGCCGCCGGGACCGAACATGCGCATCAGGCTTTTCGGCGATTTCGACGTCAGCCCGCCGAGCTCCCGAAATCCGACGGTTGCGTTGATGTAGTCGCGCAGGATCGCTTTGCCGGCATCCACGTCGCCGGACAGAAGGAATTCGACCCCTAACTTCAGCAATTCCTCGCGGAAGGCGGGATCCCGCTCGATCCGGGCTTGCACCGTTTCCTTGAAATCGCGCGTCAGGGGCATGGTTTCCTGGTCTCCCGCTTCTTGCGCTGCTTGTAGTCCCGCCACCGATCTCGCGCGGTCTCTATGTCCTGTCGCTGGCGTCGTTTGGTGCCGCCGCCAAGCAGGACGACGAGTGCTTCGTCATCCCTGCCCAAATAGAGCCGGTAGCCGGGACCGAAATCGATCCTGTATTCCGACACGCCGGCACCGACACTCTTGATGCCGGACAGGTTTCCCTGCTCCATCCGGATCAGGGCCGTCGCCACCCTGGCGGCGGCCTGAGCGTCGAGCCGATCGAACCATCGGGCGAAGGGGCTTCGGCCATCGCGATCGACATACTCCCGGAGCGCAATCATCGTCTTATAGTAACATACATGTTACTATTTTTAATTGCCGCGGCAAGGGTCCGTATGAACGATACCCCCTAAAACCTGAGCCTTGCCTTCAACACCTTGCCGGCCGGACCCCTGGGGAGCGCGGGCTCGATGCGGACGTGGCGGGGGTATTTGTAGCCCGCCATCCGGTCGCGGCAGAACGCGACGATGTCCTCGGCCGCCGCCGCGCCGGGCCGCTTGAGGCTGACGAAGGCGGCGATGTCCTCGCCGAGATCGTCGTCCGGGATGCCGATCACCGCGGCCTCGGCGACCTCCGGGTGGGTCATCAGCACCGCCTCGACCTCGCCCGGCGCCACGGTGTAGCCGCCGCGCAGGATCATGTCCTTCTTGCGCCCG
>JAPPHW010000239.1 GCA_028820945.1 Defluviicoccus sp. | reverse complement strand
GCTCGAGCAGTTCATCGGCACCACCGAGATGTTCCACTGCTTCATAACCGCAAGCGAGCTCGGCAAGCCCGCGCGGGCCGGAACGATGGGACGTGCGGCGCCCGGCTACGAGGTCGCGGTGCTGGATGCAGACACTCTTGGGCCGGTTGCCGACGGGGAACGGGGACTGCTGGCGGTCCGTGGTTGCACCGGCACCGTCTACTGGCGCAACGAGGACCGCCAGCGCGAGCTGGTGCGGGACGGCTGGAACGTCTTTCCCGACGTGGTCACCCGGGACGCGGAGGGGTATTTCCAGTATGTCGGTCGCCACGACGAAATGATCGTCTCGGCCGGCTACAACATCTCGCCGATCGAGGTCGAAACGGCGCTGCTCGGCCACGAAGCGGTGCTCGACTGCGCCTGCGTGCCCGCGCCGGACCCGGCCGGCGTGCGCGGCGCCATCGTCAAGGCCTATGTCGTCGCCGCGCCCGGGCACGAGACGGGCGGAGAGCTCGCCGCCCGTCTCCAGGCGCATGTCAAGGCGACCGCCCCGCCCTACATGTACCCCCGTGCCATCGAATTCCTCGACGCCCTGCCCAAGACCCCGAACGGCAAGGTGCTGCGCTCCGAGCTTCGAACGCGAGCAGCCGCGGCAACCTCGCCCGATATTTCATGTGAAACATGAGCATGCCCGGACAGGGTCGCGATGAAAAAATTTCGTCACCGTGTCGCGGCATAGTCGGCCAAAGTCAGGATGGCCTCGCCATGTTGGGTCGGGGCCGCGGCCGTCACGAACCGGCGGTCCGCCGTTACCACGGTTGCGCCGATGCGGTGCGCGAGCGCGAGATACATGCAGTCATAAACCGGGTGGTCGAAGGCCAGCGCCAGACGAACCGCGTCCGCGCTGACGGTCTCGTCGTCGTTCCACCGCACCGGCATGTCGGACAGCAAGGCCAGGGCGGCGCCTGCATCGGCGCGCTCGATCTGACCCAGCCGCGCCTTGCGCCACAGCGCATTGGCGACCTCGGACACCATCAGGCGCGGCGCGTGCAGATCCTGGCCGCTTGACGCCAGCTCCCGCGCGGCATCCGAATCGGGCTCGTCGACCAGCAACTTGACCGCCACGCTCGCATCGACCACGAAGCGCATCAGAAGTCGTCGCGATGGCCGCGGTCGCGGTCCTCGCGGATCAGCACTTCCGCCGGGGTCTGCTTGCGACCCCTGGTCTTCTCCCGCAGCCGGTCCGTCGCCTCCAGGAACCTGGCCCGCTTAACCGCCATGTCGTCCTCGGCCGCGCATTCCAGGATGTGGCGTGCCTCGCCCTCCAGCGAGCGGTTGTTCAGCGCGGCGCGCTGCTTGAGACGCGCGACCACGTGTTCGTCGAGCCGCCGCACATTGATCGTTGCCATCGGTTCGTCCCCGACGCGTCGGATAGCATTTTGTTATCATCCGTTCATGCCGCGCGCAAGCTCCGGCGTGCCGACAAGCAGGATCGGCTCGCCGGCGACGGGGGCTAGGCGCGTTGAGCAGCCCCCGCCTCCCACCCCAGCGGCACGTGGGTCGCGGTGCGCAGCCGCTGCCGCTCGATCCACCGGTTTTTGTGGGCGAAGTCGTAGAACCGGGCCCGCAGCCGGGGCGGCCAGCTCCCCGGCCAGCCGTAGACGGTCGAAATGCGCTGGGTATGGTCGGTGAGCGGCCGTTCGCGGCGTTCCCATTCGGCGAGCCCCGCTAGGACGTCGTCGAACCGGTCCAGATACACCGCGAGCGAGAGCCCGTTCATCATGCCGCAGCCGCCGCCCTGGCCCAGGTTCGGCGCCATCGCGTGCGCCGCGTCGCCGATCATGGCGACCCGCCCGCTCGACCAGCGTTTCAGACGGATGACGACGAACGGGTCCCAGCGTCCCCGGCCGCCGATCCTCGGGAACAAATGTTCGAGATGCGGGTAAATACGCGTCCAGAGGTCGACGTCGATCGGCATGCGCCGCGCTTGGGTGTCGGCGACGGGGCAGAGCAGGGCGAGGTAGACCGCATCGTCCGAGACAGGCGTGTAGAGCAGACGCCGGCGCCCCGACCAGTATTCGATGTAGTTCCGGGTCTCCGCGCCCTGCCGCTCCTCCTCGGTGCGCGGGATCAGGAGGCGGATCGCGCCGTCGGGGAGCTGCCTGAACGACCGCATGAGGCCGAGCGAGTCGCGGGCGGGGGGGCCCCCCCCCACCCCCCCGCGGGCCAAAAATGGGTTGTTGCCGCGGGCCGTGGGGGGCACCACCGGGGCGGCCGGCTCGGCGCCCGACACCTCGGATCCGGTGACGATCTCGGCGCCCGCCTTTTCAGCCGCCGCCGCCAGGGCGTCGATGCAGTTCTGGCGGATGATCGAGAACATCCGCATCGGCCCGTCCGCCGGCCATTCGATCCGCGCGATGGTGTTATTCCGGTCGTCCCGCATCTCGCGCGCGCGGCCGGGAAAGGCGCCCCGTGTGGCGGCCTCGTAGGCGCCGACCGCCTCGAAAACCTTCAAACCGTTCTCGTAGATGTAGATCCCGGCGCCCGCCGTGCGCAGCCCGTCCCCCAGCTCGTGAACCCGGACGCTCCAGCCGCGCTGGGCGAAGGCCGCGGCGGCGGTCAGCCCGGCGAACCCGGCGCCGGCGATTTCCACATGCCGCCGCGCCGCTGGCATCGGCGCTCCCGGTCAGACGGCCGGTTCCAGGGTTTTCCCGAAGAAGGCGAGCAGCTTCTCCTGCGCGTCCCTCGACTGCTCTTCCCGGTAGTTCGGGCCGAGGAAGTTCTGGAACGCGTGCCCCGCGCCGTCATAAGCGTGGAAGGTGTGGTCGATGCCGTGTTCGGTCATCGCCGCGTCGATCTTCGCCACGTCCTCCGGCGAGGGGTTTTCGTCCTCGTTGCCGAAGAAACCGATGACCGGACAGGCGATGCGGTCCACGCGCTCGATCGGCGCCGGGTTCCCCTCGCCCCAAGGCTTGAAGATGTTGCCGCCGTAAAAGATTCCGCAGGCGGTAAAGGCGTCGTTGGTCGAAGCGCCGAGAAACGCGCAGCGCCCGCCCATGCAATGGCCAACGATGCCGAGCGCCCCGCTCCGATGGTCGTCGCGGTCCCGCAGATAGTCCGCCGTGGCGCCGATGTCGGCGATCAACTCGATGTCATTCAGCGCCGCCATCGACTGCATCGTTTCCTCGCCGTCGGGGCGCCGGTGGTAGAACAGAGGGGCCGCGGCGATGTATCCCGCCGCCCCGAGGTCTTCCACGAACTTGCGGGTGAAATCGTCGAGCGCGCCCCGGTGGTGGGTCACCACCACGCCCGGGTGCGGCCCCGGCGCTTCGGGTGCGTCGACATAGACGGGCATCGAACTCCCGCCCACGGTCAGGGTTTCGGTATGCGCCATCCTATGCCTCCTGGGTCATCGCCGCGGCCTGGGTATCCGGAATGTCGGTCTCGTCGTAACGGATGTCGCGGAACGAGCCCGACGTGACCGGGCGGTAGAGCGGTGGCCGGGCCGTGTCGGTGCAGGTCGGCAGGCACGCGATCTCCGCGTCGTAGTTGGGCTGGTGGAAGAAGCCGATCGAAATCCGCCTTGCGGTCGGCCCGATCTCCGCCGGCGGGTTCACCACCCGGTGAAAGTTCGACGTCCAGACATCGTTGGTCCAGCGCCGGAACAGGTCGCCGACATTGACCACGAACGCTTCCGGCCGGGTCTCCACGTCGTACCAGCGGCCGTCGCGGTCCTGGACCTGGAGCCCGCCGGGCTCGTCCTCGCCCATCAGGATGGTGAAGGTGCCGAAATCGGTGTGCGCCCCGGCGCGGATCTGGCCCTCGGGCGGGGCGACGGGCTGCGGCGGGTAGTGGTTGATCCGCATGGCGGTGACGTGGCGGTCGATCTTGTCCTCGAACCAATCCTCGTCGAGGTCGAGCGCGAGGGCGGCAAGGCGCATCAGGCGGCCGACCAACTCTTCCATTGCGCCGTAATACGCCTCCGCCGCGTGCCGGAACTCCGCCGGGCGTTCGGGCCAGACGTTCGGGATGAAGTAACGCCTCCCTTCCTCGCCCGTGTAGTAGGGCTCGTCGGGCCAGCTTTCCCGGCCGAAATGGTAGAACTCCTTGAGGTCGGGCATCGCATCCCGCCCCGCGGCCCGGCCCAGCGCTTCTCCCTCGTAGACCCGCAGGCCGCGCGGCGTGCCGGCGACGGGGTGAACGCATTTCCGCTTTTCTTCGTCCGGAAGCGCGAAATATTCGTGCGACGTGCGCCGCAGGTCGTCGACGATCCCGGGGTCCACGCGATGGCCGACGATCGAGAAGAACCCGATATCGGCGCAGGCCGCGCCGATCGCCTTGCCGACGCGGCGGCGCGAAGCGGCATCGCCGCTGAAAAAAGGCTCGATGTCGATCAGCGGGACGCGCGCCCGATCCATCGCCTCCTCCCGGTGTTTCCGGGCGCAGGATGACTCGGGAAGGACGGCAGGGGAAGTCCCCGCGCCTTTACAGGGACGGGGCCGGTCGCGACACTGTGCCCGCTTTCGAACCCGCCGGAGAAATCGCATGAAGTTCGGTGTCGGCCAGCCGGTTTCGCGTACGGAGGATCCCCGTTTTCTCAAGGGCGAGGGTCGTTATGTCGACGACATCGTCCTTCCGGGGCAGGTCCACGGCTACGTCCTTCGCTCGCCCCACGCCGCGGCAGCCATCCGCTCGATCGATGTGGAGACGGCGCGAACCGCGCCCGGCGTGCTGCTCGTGCTCACCCGCGCCGAGATCGAGGAAGAGGGTATCGACGGCATCCCCCATTTCATTCCGCCCATGGCGTTCGGCGCCCCACCGCCGAAGTTCAGCCCGCTTCATCCCATCCTTGCCGGCGACCGGGTGCGCCATGTCGGTACTCCTGTCGCGTTCGTCGTCGCGGACACGCTCGACCTCGCGATGGACGCGGCGGAGACGATCGCGGTCGACTACGAGATATTGCCGTCCGCCACCGCGCCCGGCCGGGCGACCGCGCCCGGCGCGCCCGCGGTCTGGGACGAGGCGCCCGACAATGTCTGGTTCACCGTTGAGCGTGGCGATAAGGCGGCGGCCGACGCCGCCTTCGAGAGGGCCGCGCACGTCACGCGCCTCAGCCTGTCGAACAACCGGTTGAGCTGCAACGCGATGGAGCCGCGCGCGACGATCGTGGACTACGCGCCGGCGACCGATCACGTCACGATGTACACCGAGAACCAGTCGCCGCACGCCCAGCGCAGCCATCTCTCGCACGTCTTCCACAAACCGGAGGGCAATTTCCGGGTGATCAGCCCGGATGTCGGCGGCGGGTTCGGGATGAAGAACGCGGTCTATCCCGAGGACGCGCTCTGCGTGATCGCCGCGAGGCGGCTCGGACGCCCGGTGCGCTGGACCGCCGACCGTACGGAGAGCCTGCAGAGCGACGCCCATGCGCGGGACGCGGTGACCGAGGCCGCGCTGGCGCTCGATGCGGAGGGAAACTTCCTCGCGCTCCGCGCCGAGACCGACCATGCGGTCGGCGCCTATCTCGGCGAGGCGGGCTGCGTGCCGGTCGGGCTGGGCTCGACCATGTATGCCGGGAACTACGACCTGCCCGCCGCCTGGCTCTCGATCAACGCGGTGTTCACCAACACCAACACGGTGGCGCCCTATCGCGGCGCCGGCCGGCCGGAGGCCTGCTACATCGTCGAGCGGCTGGTCGACCAGGCGGCGGTCGAGCTCGGCATCGACCCGGTCGAGCTCAGGCGGCGCAACTACATCAAGCCCGCCGACATGCCCTACCAGAACGCGATCATGACGGTCTACGACACCGGCGAGTTCGAGAAGATCGCCGACAGCGCGGTGGCGCTCGCCGACCGCGACGGGTTCGCCGGCCGCAAGGCGGCATCCGAGGCGGCGGGACGGCTGCGCGGTCTCGGCGTCACCTATTTCATCGAGATCGGCGCGCCCTTCAACGACCGCATGCAGCTTTATTTCGATCCGGCCGGCGGGGTGACCGTCGCCGCCGGTACCCACAGCCACGGCCAGGGCCACCAGACGGTCTATGCGCAGATGGTCTCCGAATGGCTGGGCGTGCCGTTCGAGAGCGTCCGCCTGGTGCAGGGCGATACCGATCAGGTGGCCTACGGGCGCGGCACCTACGGCTCGCGCTCGGTCACCGTGGGCGGCGCGGCGCTGAAGGACGCGGCGGACCGGGTGATCGCCAAGGCGAAGCGCATGGCCGCCCACTTGATGGAAGCGGCGGAGGACGATATCGAGTTCGCCGAGGGCGCGTTCACCGTCGCCGGCACCGACAAGTCGATCGGGATCGTCGACGTCGCCCGGGCCTCCTTCATGCCGATGGGTTGGCCCGAGGAGTTCGGTATCGGGCTGGAAGCGACCGGCACGTTCACCCCCACCAACGGCAACTTTCCCAACGGATGCCATATCTGCGAGGTCGAGGTGGATCCCGAAACCGGCGAGGTCGACTTGCTGCGTTACTCGGCGGTCAATGATTCCGGGCTGATCGTCAACCCGTTATTGTTCGAAGGGCAGGTTCACGGAGGGCTCGCCCAGGGGATCGGCCAGGTGCTGTTCGAGCATGTCGTCTATGATGACGAGTCGGGCCAGCTCCAGTCGGGCTCTTTCATGGATTACTGCATGCCGCGGGCCGACGACCTGCCGTCGTTCGTGCTCGACGATGTCGAGGTTCCCTGCAAGACCAACCCGCTCGGCGTCAAGGGCGCCGGCGAGACCGGGACGGTCGCGGCGCTGCCCGCGGTGATGCACGCGATCCTCGACGCGGTCCGCCCGCTCGGCGTCTCCGACCTCCAGATGCCGGCGACCCCGCAGGCCGTCTGGCAGGCGATCGAGGAGGCAAGGGCGGCGTAGAACCCCACGCGGACAAGGCGGCGGCGGGGTCCGGGAACGCCGCTTGCCGCTCTTCGGGCGCGTTGAATATATTGGCCGCGAATCCACCGCCGAAAGGAAAGAGCATGGCACTCGAACGCGGGCGCGGCGTCGTCGACCTGGACGGGCTCGCGCGCGAGGACATCGCGGCGCTCGCCCGGCGGGAGACGCCGGCGGGGCTCCCCTTCGCGGTTCGCAAGATCGGCCACGTCGTCCTCAAGGTGCGCGACATGGCCCGTTCCGTGGCGTTCTACACCGATGTGCTCGGCTTCAAGGTGTCCGACGTCTATCCCGAAACCATGATGCCCGGCGGCATGGTGTTCATGCGCTGCAACGCCGATCACCACGGCGTCGCGCTGGTCGGCGGGATGAGCGAGGAGGCGGACAACACGGAGCTCGACCACATGGCGTTCGAGGTCGCCACGCTCGACGAGGTGCTGCGGGCGCGGGATCACCTGGAGAAGCACGGCGTCAAGATCGACTTTCACGGCCGCCGCCGCGCCGGTTGCCAGATCGCGGTCGAATTTCGCGATCCCGACAATCACCGGCTCGAGATTTACTGGGGGCTCGACCAGATCGGCAATCCCGGACACATCCGCCCGCCCGACGAGTGGCGCGAGGCGCAGTCGCTGGAAGAGGCGATCGAGAATCCGCCCCCCGGGCAGGACACGACCGTGCACGACCGGTCGCGTCTGCGCCCGTAGCCGCGCGCCGAACGACCGCGATGAAAATCCTCGCCGGCAACAGCAACCGCCCGCTCGCCGAGGCGATTTCCGCCTATCTGCAGCTCCCCCTGACCGACGCCAGCATCCGGCGCTTCTCGGACATGGAGTGTTTCGTCGAGATCCACGAGAACGTCCGGGGCGAGGACGTATTCGTGGTCCAGTCGACCTCCTACCCGGCGAACGACAACCTGATGGAACTCCTGGTCATGCTGGATGCGCTGAAGCGTGGCTCGGCGCGGCGCATCACGGCCGTCGTTCCCTATTTCGGCTATGCCCGCCAGGATCGGAAATCGGGGCCCCGGACGCCGATCTCGGCCAAGCTGGTCGCCAACCTGATCACCACCGCGGGCGCCGACCGGGTGCTCACGATGGATCTGCACGCCGGCCAGATCCAGGGCTTCTTCGACATCCCGCTGGACAACCTGTTCGCGGCACCGGTCTTCGTCCGCGACATCGAGGACAGTAACGGCCGCGACAATCTCACCATCATCTCGCCCGATGTGGGCGGGGTGATCCGTGCCCGCGCGGTAGCGCGGCGTCTCGACACCGATCTCGCGATCATCGACAAGCGGCGCGAACGGGCCGGCGTGTCCGAAGTGATGAACGTTATCGGCGATGTCGAGGGACGGAACTGCATTCTCATTGACGATATCGTCGATTCCGCCGGCACGCTATGCAACGCGGCCCAGGCGCTGGCCGAGCACGGGGCCGGCTCGGTCTCGGCCTATGTCACCCACGGCGTGCTGTCAGGCGGCGCGGTGGCGCGCGCCTCGACCTCCGCTCTGGCCGGGCTGATCACCACGGACAGTATCCTGACCACCGAAGCCGTGCGGGTCTCCGATACCGTTAGACAGATCTCCATCGCGCCCCTGATGGGCGAGGCGATGCTCAGGATCGCCGAGGAAAGATCGGTATCGAGCCTGTTTGACTAAACCCCGGCGAGGGGATAAAAACCGGCGCTCCACGAGACAATCGGGACTCGCGAAGAGCGCCGCCGGCGTCGGCCGGCGCGATGGCGGGTCCGGGGCTGAGAGGCAGACGACATGGCGGATGTGAGCACCATCGCAGCGACACCCCGCGGAGGCGTCGGCAAGGGCGCGGCGCGCGCCGCGCGTCGAAACGGGATGGTCCCCGGCATGATCTACGGCAACCGGCTCCAGCCGGTACCGATCAATGTCGGTCGGCCCGTTCTCGACCGCGAACTCGGCCAGCCGGGCTTCTTCATCCGACTGGTCGATATCGAGGTCGACGGCGAGAAACACCGGGTCCTGCCGCGCGAGGTCCAGTTCCATCCGGTCACCGACGCGCCGCTGCACGTCGATTTCCTGCGTTTCTCGGCAAGCCGCAAGCTCAATGTCGCGGTGCCCGTTCGTTTCCTCAACGAGGACGAGTCCCCCGGCCTCAAGCGCGGCGGCGTCCTCAACACCGTCCGGCACGAGGTCGAGGTGCAGTGCACCGCCGACAACATCCCGAACGAGTTCGAGATCGACGTCACCGGCCTGGAAATCGGCGATGCCATCCACGCGAGCGCGATCACGCTTCCCGAGGGCGTCGTTTTTACCATCGTCGACCGCGACTTCACCATCGCAACCATTGCCGCCCCGACTGTGATGGCGGCGGACGAAGAGGAGGAGGTCGAGGGCGAAGAGGGTGTCGAGGAAGGGGCGGAAGGCGCCGAGGACGGCGACGCCGGCGGCGAGGCCTCGGGCGATACCGCTCCGTCCGGCGACGGAGACTAGCGCGCGGCCGCGCCTCCGGGTCTCATGTTGATCGTCGTCGGGCTCGGCAACCCCGGGCCCAAACACGCCCGCCAGCGTCACAATATCGGCTATGTCGTCGCCGACGTTATCGCTGCCCGCTACGGGCTGTCGTCGCCGAGGCGCCGGTTCCAGGGCCGCGCCCAAAGCGGCGAGATCGCCGGCGAGCGGGTGCTGCTGCTGAAGCCCGAGACCTTCATGAACGAATCGGGCCGCTCGGTGCGCGCGGCGCTCAATTTCTACAAGCTGCGCGCGCGTGACGCGATCGTCATCCATGACGAGCTCGACCTCGCCCCCGCCAAGGTGCTGATCCGGAAGGGCGGCGGCCATGCGGGGCATAACGGGCTGAGGAGCCTCCATTCCCAGATCGGGCCGGATTACCGTCGTATCCGCGTCGGGATCGGGCATCCGGGCGACAAGCATCGCGTGCTGCGGCACGTGCTCGGCGATTTCGCAGCCGGCGAGCGTCCGCTGTTCGCGCGGCTCGCCGAAGCCATCGCGGAGGCCTTGCCGCTCGCCGTGGCCGGCGACGATCCGGGCTTCATGACCAGAGTGGCGCTGCTCTGCCCGCGGCCCAGGCCGCTGAAACCCGAAACCGTCGAAGGCGCGGAGACCGGCGGCTAGTGGGTTTCCGGTGCGGCATCGTGGGCCTTCCCAATGTCGGGAAGTCGTGCCTGTTCAACGCCCTCGTCCAGTCGGACGCCGCGGTTTCGGCGAACTACGCGTTTTCGACCGTCGAGCCCAATCTCGGTCGCATCGCGGTGCCCGACGACCGCCTGGCCGAGATCGCCGTCCTCGCCAAATCGGTGAAGATCACGCCGACCCAGCTCGATTTCGTCGACATCGCCGGCCTCGTGCAGGGTGCGAGCCGTGGGGAGGGGCTGGGCAACCAGTTCCTCGCCCATATCCGTGAGGTCGACGCGATAGCCCATGTCTTGCGCTGCTTCGAAGGCGATGACGTCGACCGGGCCGGATCGGTCGATCCCGTCGCCGACGCGGAAACCGTCGAGACCGAGCTGATGCTGGCCGATCTCGATAGCCTCGCGCGCCGGCTCGAACCGCTGGTCAAGAAGGCGCGCGGCGGAGACAAGGATGCGATCGCCATGCGCGAGATGGTGGAGCGCGCCTCCGCGGTGCTGGAGGACGGCCGGCCCGCGCGCGACCTTGAAGTCGAGAAGGACGAGGAGAAGCTGTTCGAGCGGATGCAGCTGCTGAGCGCCAAGCCCATGCTCTATATCTGCAACGTCGACGAGGACGCCGCCGCCGAGGGCAACGCGCACTCTGTCCGGGTCGCCCGCTGGGCGGGTGAAAGGGCCGCGCCGTCGGTGATTATCTCCGCCGCCATCGAGGCCGAGATCGCCCGGCTCGAAGACGAAGACGAGCGGCAGGATTTCCTCCAAACGCTGGGCCTGGCGGAAACGGGGCTCGGCCGGGTCGTCCGGGCCGGCTATGACCTTCTCGGGCTGATCACGTTCTTCACCGCCGGTCCCACCGAGACCCGGGCGTGGACGGTCCCGCGGGGGACGCGGGCGCAGGACGCGGCGGGCAAGATCCATACCGACTTCGCGCGCGGGTTCATTGCCGCCGAGACCGTCGCCTTTGCCGACTATGTGGAATGCGGCGGCGAGCTCGGCGCCAAGGAGGCGGCCAGGATGCGCCGTGAAGGGCGCGACTACATCGTCCGGGACGGGGATGTGATCCTTTTTCGCTTCAACGTTTGACGGTACAATTCCGCTATCGCAGGCCCGATTCCGGGCCGCCATCATTTCCAATCGGGGGAGACCGGAGACATGGGACAGACCGTTACGCTTACCGCCGGGGACGGCCACACGCTCGCGGGCTATCGGGCGGACCCGTCCGGGGCCGCGAAGGGCGGCGTCGTCGTCATTCAGGAGATTTTCGGCGTTAACAGCCACGTCCGGCATCTCGTCGACATGTTCGCCGGCAAGGGCTACGCGGCGATCGCGCCGGCGCTGTTCGATCGCACGGAGAAGGGCGTCGAACTCGGCTATGACGAGGTGTCGTTCGGCAAGGGTCGCGAGCTCCGCGGCAGCCTGTCGGACGAGTGGATCCTCGCCGATGTCGACGCCGCGGCGAAGGCGCTGTCGGATGCCGGCAAGATCGGGCTGATCGGCTATTGCTTCGGCGGCTACGTGGCCTGGATCAGCGGCTGCAACCTCGACAGCCTCGCCTGCTCGGTGAGCTGCTACGGCGGCGGGGTCGCGCCGCGCGCCGCGGGCGATACGCCCCGCATGCCGATCCAGATGCATTTCGGAGACAAGGACCACGCGATCCCGATGGGAGACGTGCAGGCAATCCGGGACGCCCACCCCGACGTCCCGACCTTCATCTATGACGATTCCGCGCACGGCTTCTGCTGCGACGACCGGGATGTCTACAACGCGGGCGCCGAGGCCCGCTGCCACGAGCGCGCCCTCGCTCTGTTCGCCGAGCACGTAGGATAGGGTCCGAATCCTGTCGCGAGAAAGCGCCGGGTATTCGCCCGGCGCTTTTTTGTCCTACCTCAGCGCCGCCGCGATGTTGCCGCCGTCGACGGTGAGCACCGCGCCGGTCGTCTTTTCGGCGAGCGCGAGGTCGACGAATGCCTTTCCGACATCATCCGCCGTCACCTCGCGCCCCAGCAGATTGCCGGCCATGTAGTCCTCGATCGAGACTCCGCGCGCCCTGGCGCGTTCCTCGATCATCGAGGGCGTGAGCAGCCCGCCCCTTATGCGGTCGGCATTCACGGCGTTGGCGCGAATACCCTCCGCCCCGTGGTCGAGCGTGTATTGCCGCATCAGGAACAGCGTCGCCGCCTTGGGCAGGCCGTAGGGGCCGAAATCGGGACCGGGGTTCACCGCCTGCTTGGACGTGTTGAACAGCAGCACGCCGCCGAGACCCTGCGCGCGGATGATGCGGACCGCCGCCTGGGCGGCGCGCTGATGGCCGTAGAAGTTGAGCTCGAAGCTCTCGCGGATCGTCGCCTCGTCGACCTCGCCGATCTTCCCCTGCCATGCCGCGCCGGCGTTGGAGACGAGTATGTCGAGCCCGCCGAACGACTCGGCGACCGCATCGAAGGCGCCCGCGACCGAGTCCGGATCGGTGACATCGCAGACGAAGGCGCGGCCTCCGATTCTATCGGCCGTGCTTTCCGCCGCTTCGCGATCGCGGTCGAGGATCGCGACCTCTGCCCCTTCGCGCGCGAAAGCCTCCGCCGTCGCCCGGCCGATGCCCGATGCGCCGCCGGTCACCGCGACGATGCGGCTGGAGAGCGGCTTCTCGGCCGCCTTGCCGAGTTTCGCCTGCTCGAGCGACCAGTACTCGATGTCGAAGATGTCCGCCTCGGAGATACTCTCGAACCGGCCGATGGATTCCGCCGCGGTCACCACCCGGGCCGTCGTCTCGGCGAGGTCCGCCGCCACCGCCGCCGCCTTGGCCGAGCTGCCGAGCCCGAACAGCCCGAGCCCCCGCACCAGGATCACCCGCGGGTAGGGGTCGAGCGCCCGCTTGGGCTCCGCCTGGCGAGCGTTGTTGCGCTCGAAATAGGCCCGGTAGTCGCGCACGAAGGAAGATACCGCGGCTTCGGCCTCTTGCCGGAAACGGTCGAGGGCACCCGGGCGCGGCGGCGGGAGAATCAGCGGGCTGGGCTTCGCGCGGATCACATGGTCGGGCGTTACCGGACCTGACGCGCGGCGCTCCAGTTCCTCCCCGTCGACGAAGCCGCGCACCTCCTCGCCGCCCCGGAAATCGAGAATGAGACGGCCGGCGCCGCTCGCGAGCCCCCGCAGGATCGGCGCGATTGCCGCCGCCGGCGCAGCCGGTTGCGCAGCCGCCGGGATGGCGGTCGGCCGCCGTTCCAGGCGCGCTTCCGCCTTGGTCACGGCGGCGATCATCCGTTCGTAGGCTTCCTCGGCAGTCTCGCCGAAGGTGAAGATTCCGTGCTTGAGCAGGATCAAACCCTCGATCGACGGTTCGGTGGCGTAAGTCGCGGCACAGGCTTTGGCGAGCTTGAAACCCGGCATGATGTATGGGACCAGCCCCATCGTCCCGCCATAGACCTCGCGGCAGATCGCCTCGCCGTCCGGCTGGTCGGTCAGCGCGAGGACGGCATCCGCATGCGTGTGGTCGACGAATTTGTGCGGCAGAAAGGCGTGCAGCAGGGTTTCCGTCGACGGGTTGGGGTCCCGCGAATCGAGAAGGTTGCCGCGCTGGTAGTCGACCATCTCCTCGTCGCCGAGCCCGTCGAGCGCGGCGAGGCGGCGCAGCGGTTCGAGTCGGACCGCGGGCAGTCCCGACGGTTCGATATCGGCCATGTCCCAGCCGCTTCCCTTGACGCAAAGCACGTCGACGGGATCGCCCAGTATGTCGGTCATTCCGGTCTTCACCGACGTGTTTCCCCCGCCGTGAAGCACGAGACGCGGATCCCCTCCCAGAAGCCTGGTCGTGTACACCCGAAGCGCGACATCTTCCGAAACGCCTTCCGTCCCGTAACGAGCCACCGTCGAGGCCGCGTCGCGCGCCGAATAGAGGCTTATCATGACGGCTATCCCGTTGCCGCCCGCTGGCGCTCGGGATAGAGCGAAAGCAGGCCTTCCGCGGACGCCACGGCGACGCCGCGCTCAGTGATCAGCCCGGTCACCAGCCGTGCCGGCGTCACGTCGAACCCCGGGTTGAATACCGGGCTCGCCGCCGGGGTAAGGCGGACCGTCCGGACCTCGCCCGATTCCGTCTCGCCGGTCACGGTCGAGACCTCCTCGCCCGCGCGTTCCTCGATCGGCAGATCGGCGCCCGATTTCGCCGCCCAGTCGATCGTCGGACCAGGCAGGGCGACGTAGAACGGGATCCCGTTATCGGAGGCGGCGAGGGCCTTCAGGTAGGTGCCGATCTTGTTGCAGACATCCCCGTTGGCGCAGGTCCGGTCGGTGCCCGTGATGCAGAGGTCGACCCGTCCCTCCCGCATCAGGTGCCCGCCCGCATTGTCCACGATCACTGTGTGCGGAACGCCGTGCGCGGCGAGCTCCCAGGCGGTGAGGCCGGCGCCCTGGTTGCGGGGCCGCGTCTCGTCGACCCAGACGTGAACGTCGACCCCCGCGTCGTGGGCGCGATAAATCGGCGCGAGCGCGGTCCCGCCGTCGACGGTGGCAAGCCAGCCCGCGTTGCAATGCGTCAGCACGTCCACCGGCCCGGCCTTGCCGCTCGCCGCGGTGCGCAGGAGCTCCAGACCGTTCTCGCCGATCGCGGCGTTGATCGCGATATCCTCGTCGCAGATTTCCGCTGCGCGCGCATAGGCGGCGCCGGCCCGCCGCGTCTCATCCACCGTCAGCATCCGGTCCCTCATGTCGTCGAGCGCCCATCGCAGGTTGACCGCCGTGGGGCGGGTCGCGCGGAGCGCCGCACAGGCGTTGTCGATCGATGCGGCTGAAGGGTCTTCGCGGACGGCGAAGCAAAGCCCGTAGGCCGCCGTGGCGCCGATCAGCGGCGCGCCGCGCACCCGCATGTCGCGGATCGCCGCGACCGCGTCCTCGAGTGTCGCGAGCCGCCGCGTCTCGAAGCGGTGCGGCAGCGCGGTCTGGTCGACGATCTCGACGGTCTCGCCATCGGCGGCGAGTTGGATCGACCGCCGCGGGACCCCGTCGACCTTCATTGCCGGAGGACGCGCCCCGCGACCGCGTCGAGCCGGGCCGCGAGCTCGGGATCGCGCGCTTCCGGAGGGGTGATGAGGGCGGTGTCGAGAACGGTGTGGCAGCCCGCCTCACACGCCGAATCCCGGCCGGCCAGAAGAGGGACCACGGCCTCCACCAGCGATCGGGCGCGGGCCGCGTTTTCGTGCAGCACCGCGATGACCGCCTCCACCGTGACGTCGTCATGCCCCGGATGCCAGCAATCGTAGTCGGTCACCATCGCCACGGTCGCGTAGCACATCTCCGCTTCGCGGGCGAGTTTGGCCTCCGGCATGTTGGTCATGCCGATGACGTCGGCCCCCCACTGGCGGTAGAGCTCGGACTCGGCCCGGCTGGAAAATTGCGGGCCGTCGATCGCCACATACGTGCCGCCGCGTACCGTTTCGATTTCGAGGTTCGACGCGGCCTTCTCCAACGCATCGCCGAGCCGCGGACACACCGGGTCGGCCATGGACACATGGGCGACCAGGCCTGAGCCGAAGAACGTCTTGATCCGGGCGAACGTGCGGTCGATGAACTGGTCGACCAGCACGAAGGTGCCCGGGGCGAGCGCCCCGTCGAGGCTGCCCACGGCGCTGAGCGAGAGAATCTCGGTGACGCCGACCCGCTTCAAAGCGTCGATGTTGGCGCGGAAGTCGATCTCCCCCGGCGGCGTCGCGTGGCCCCGGCCGTGGCGCGGCAGGAAGGCCAGTTTCTGCCCGCCGAGCGTCCCGAGAAGGATTTCGTCGGAGGGTGTGCCGAACGGCGTCTTCACCGATTCCCAGCGGCGCTCGGTCAGACCGTCGATGTCGTAGAGGCCGCTGCCGCCGATGATCCCGATGACCGGTGGCGTCCCCGGTTCCGCCATGCCGTCTCCCCCCGGCGACCCGGGCCGCCGTCAGTGCGGGACGTTGGACCAGACCGCGCGCTTCACCGCGAAGAGCATTCCCGTGAGCAGCAACAGGAAAAGGACCACCTTGACGCCCATGCGCTTGCGTTCTTCGAGCTCGGGCTCGGCGGCCCAGACGAGGAAGTTGGTCACGTCCTTCGCCATTTGCGGGACCGTCGCTTCGGTCCCGTCCGCGTATTCGACCAGCTCGTCGCTCAACGGCGCCGCCATCGCGATCTGGTGGCCCGGGAAGTACATGTTGTATTCCATGCCTTCCGACATCTCCATGTCGTCCGGCGCGTCCCTGTAGCCGACCATGAGCCCGTGAATGTAGTTCGGGCCGCCGATGCGCGACTTGGTCACCAACGAGAGATCCGGCGGCAGCGCGCCATTGTTGGCGGCGCGCGCGGCGTTGTCGTTGGGGAAGGGCGAAACGAACCGGTCGCTCGGAAGGCCGGGGCGGTCGAACATCTCGCCCTCGGCGTCCGGGCCGTCCGTGACCTCAGCCTCGGCCGCGATCGCCTTGACCTGATCCTCCGAGAACCCGATCTCCGTGAGGTTGCGATAGTGCACCAGCCTGAGCGAATGGCAGGCGGCGCAGACCTCCGTATAGACCTGGAAGCCGCGCCGGAGCGCCGCGCGGTCGAACGAGCCGAATAGCCCGTCGAACGTCCACTTCATGCTGGGAGGCGGGGCAGCGTCTTCAGCCGCCAGGGCGGGATTCGAGCCGATCAGCACGAACGCCGCGACGAGGGCACCGGCGGTCCGCCTCATTGCGCTTTCTCCATCGGCTGTTCCGCCGCGGCCGGCGGCCCTCCGCTTCCGCCGAGCACCGGCTCGGCGATGCTGGTCGGCAACGGGCGCGGCGTCTCGATGAAGGAGAGCAGCGGCAGCAGAACCAGGAAGTGTGCGAAATAGTAGAGCGTCGCGATCTGCCCGATGATAACGAAGATTCCCTCCGGCGGATTTCCGCCGACCCAGCCCAGAACGAGGCAATCGATCACCAGCACCCAGAAGAGCTGCTTGTAGATCGGCCGGTAGCGCGCGCTCCGGACCGGCGAACGGTCGAGCCACGGGACGAGGAAGAGAATCAGGATGGAGCCGAACATCAGCACCACGCCGATCAGCTTGGCCGACAGGAACCAGACGTCGAAGGTGATCGACCGCAGGATCGCGTAGTAGGGCAGGAAGTACCATTCCGGCACGATATGCGGCGGCGTCACCAGCGGGTCGGCCGGGATGTAGTTCTCGGGCTCGCCGAAGAAGTTGGGCGCGAAGAAGACGAAACCGGCGAAGATCGTCAGGAACGCGCACAGCCCGAACATATCCTTGACGGTGTAGTAGGGGTGGAAGGGGATCTTGTCCTGCGGCCCCTTCGCGTCGATGCCGAGCGGGTTGTTCGAGCCGTGCTGGTGCAGCGAGATCATGTGCAGCGCGACGACGCCGACGATCACGAACGGCATCAGATAGTGCAGGCTGTAGAACCGGTTGAGGGTCGGGTTGTCGACCGTGAAGCCGCCCCACAGCCAGGTGACGATAACGTCTCCCACGATCGGCACCGCCGAGAACAGGTTGGTGATGACGGTCGCGCCCCAGAAGCTCATCTGGCCCCACGGCAGGACGTAGCCCATGAACGCGGTGGCCATCATGCAGAGCAGGATGATCACGCCCAGAATCCATAGAATTTCCCGCGGCGACTTGTAGGAGCCGTAATAGAGCCCGCGGAAGATGTGGATGTAGACGATGATGAAGAAGGCCGAGCCGCCGTTGGTGTGGATGTAGCGGATCAGCCAACCGTAGTTCACGTCGCGCATGATGCGCTCGACGCTGTCGAAGGCGTAATCGACGTGCGGCGTGTAGTGCATCGCCAGCACGATGCCGGTCACGATCATGATGACCAGCACGATCCCCGCCAGCGAACCGAAATTCCACCAGTAGCTCAGGTTGCGCGGGGTCGGGTAGTCGATCAGCTCCTTCTCCATGAAGGAGAACATCGGCAGGCGGTAGTCGATCCACTGAACCAGGCGGTTCTTCATCCAGGGCTGCGTCATGACTTTCCCCCTAACCGATCCGCACGAGGTCGTCAGACAGGAACTCGTAGGTCGGCACCGGCAGGTTCTCCGGCGCGGGGCCCTTGCGGATGCGTCCCGACGTGTCGTAGTGCGAGCCGTGGCAGGGGCAGAACCAGCCGCCGTAATCGCCCTTCCTGTCGCCGGTCGCCTGACCCTTGGGGATGCAGCCGAGATGGGTGCAGACGCCGACGACGATCAGCCATTCCGGCTTCTTGGTCCGTTGGGCATCGGTCTGGGGGTCCGGGAGGTCGTCGAGCGCGACCGCCTGCGCTTCCTCGATCTCCTGCTCGGTTCTGCGGCGGATGAAGACCGGTTTGCCGCGCCACACCACGGTGATGCTCTGGCCCTGCTCGATCGGCGACAGGTCGACCTCTGTGGTCGCCAGCGCCAGTGTGTCCCTGGCGGGACTCATCTGGTGGATCAGCGGCCACAGGGCGATCGCGCTGCCGGCGGCGCCAAACGCGCCGGTCGCCAGATAAAGGAAATCGCGGCGCGTTTCGCCGTGGCCGTGGCCGGCCTTGGTGTCCTCGTAATCCGCCATAGAAGAACCTCTCGGCAGGGCAGGAAAACACGTCCGTTCTGCGACCGCGAACACTACCCGCCGCGGGAAAGGGCGGCAACGCGGCCTTCGGACGCAGCCGGGCGGCCGAATCCGAAACCGTTGCCCGCGACGCAAATCGCGCCCCGGGCAGGGGAACGGGTATAATCAAATCCGTCGTCAAATCAAGGACCGAGCGGCGGCCC
>JAPPHW010000192.1 GCA_028820945.1 Defluviicoccus sp. | reverse complement strand
GACAGCCTCCATGTCGGCTCGCTGATGCCGATCATGCTGCTGCGCTGGTGGCAGCAGTCCGGCCACAAGCCGATCGTGCTGATGGGCGGGGGAACCACCAAGGTCGGCGATCCGTCGGGCAAGGACGAATCCCGCCAGCTTCTGTCGGAAGACCGCATCGCCGCCAACATGGACGGGATCAAGCAGATCTTCTCGCAATTCCTGTCGTTCGGCGACGGTCCGACGGACGCGGTGATGATGAACAACGCGGATTGGCTGGACGGGCTCTCCTACATCCCGTTCCTGCGCGAATTCGGGCGTCATTTCTCGGTCAACCGCATGCTGGGCTTCGATTCGGTCAGGCTCCGGCTCGACCGCGAGCAGCCGCTGAGCTTCCTCGAATTCAATTACATGGTGCTCCAGGCATACGACTTCCTGGAGCTTTATCGCCGGACCGGCTGCATCCTGCAGATGGGCGGATCGGACCAGTGGGGGAACATCGTCTCGGGGATCGAGCTGGGGCGCCGCACCGACGGCGCTTCGCTGTTCGGGCTGACCTCGCCGCTGATTACCACCGCCTCGGGAGAGAAGATGGGAAAGACCGCGGGCGGTGCCGTCTGGCTCAACGCCGACCGAGTGAGCCCCTACGACTACTACCAGTTCTGGCGCAACGCGGCGGACGGCGACGTGGGCCGCTTCCTGCGGCTGTTCACGACGCTGCCGCTGGAGGAAATCGCCAGGCTGGAGACGCTCGAGGACGCCGAGATCAACGATGCCAAGAAGGTGCTCGCCCGCGAGGCGACCGCCCTCTGCCATGGCGCCGACGAGGCGGCGCGCGCCGAAGACACCGCCCGCACCACCTTCGAGGAGGGGGCGCTGGGCGCCGACCTGCCGCGCTATCCGCTGGACCGCGCGGAACTGGAAACCGGGATCGCGGCTTTCGACCTGATCGCCCGCGCGGGGCTCGCGGCGTCGAAAGCGGATGCGCGACGGCTGATCAGGGGAGGCGGCGGACGGCTGAACGACCGTGCCTTCGAGAACGAAATGCAGACGGTGACGCTCGGCGACCTGACGGAAAACGGGATCATCAAGCTCTCCGCGGGCCGAAAGCGGCACGTGATCGTGACACCGGTGTGAGACCCGTCATTCGGTGAGCGGCGGCTCCGGCGGACGGTCTTCCCGCTCCGCGTCGAATATCCGGAAGATGTTGCGGAACACGCCGGGCGTCAGTACCCCGAGCGGATTGACCGAGAAGGACGGCTTTTCGATCTTGCCCCGTATGGCGTAGGGGGCGGCGAACACGCCCCCGTGCTTCTCGCCGGTGAAGAGGATCCCGATCCCCGGCAGGTCGCCGAGCGCCGCGTTCAGCTCGTAGGCGGGAACCAGCGTGCCGTCGATCTTCAGGCTCTCGTCATCGACGTCGAGGGTGCCGTGCCCGGTCATGCCGAAACCGCTCCCGAACGCGCGCCCTCCGGAAATCCGTACTGTGGTTCCATCGTACGCGAAGGGAAGCGTAAGCTTCGTCACGCCGACCCCGCGCCCGCCGAGCTCTTCGGACAGCGAGCCCAGCGACGCGACGCGGAGCGCCTCGACCAGCCGGGGGGCCCCCGTGAGAATGAAATCGCGGACGACGATCTCGCCCTCCCACGGCCGGGCTTCCCCACCCGTCCCGCGCTCCGCAGACATCGCCACGCGGCCGCCGCGCACCCATTTGGTATCGCCCAGAAGACCGAATATTTCTCCAGCATCCTCGCTGCTCATACGGAACTGCCCGGCGCCGGCGCCGGCGCCGCGCCGGTAGTCGAGTTCGAACCGCTTTCCGTTGCCGAAACGCCCGGCGAGACCGATCGCGCGCCAGGCGTCGTCCCCCCGGTCGGCGCTCAGCGAAGCGTCCCGGATTTCCCGGCCATCGGTAAGCCTTGCACGTTCGAACTTCGCGGCGACGCGAAGCTGCGGCAGCGATGCCCCGCTCGCACCCTCCATGAGACGCTGGATCGGCGCGGCATCGAACAACGGGCCGCTTACATCGACAGTCCAACCGCGGCTTTCGTCGAAGGCGAACATGCCGGAGATGTCGAAGCGGGCGGGCACGGAGAAATTGTCGATTTCCACCTTACGGATGCTACCGCGATCGAGCCGCAGCCGTCCGGCCGCCCGGAGGTCGCCCGCGGCGAGGCTGGCGATCCGGATCGCGCTGGCTTCTCCATTCTCGAACGCAACTTCGAACGCCGCCCTGCCCGCCACGCCGGGCGGCTTCCACCATTCCAGCGGCACAAGCGCGAGTTCGGCATCGCGTGTGTCCAAAGTGCCGACGACGCGCTCGGTCTTGTCGGACCGGATTTCATACACGGCTTCGACCGAGAGCGGCCCCTTGACCACGGGCGAGAGGGAGACACCGAAACGCTTTCTGTCGGGTTCGGTGAGCCGGGCGCGGACGGTGTACCGGCGCAGGGTCTGCGCCTTACCGGTGAAGTCCTCCTTCCAGCCGACGGCGGCGGGAATTCCGGAAAGCCGCGCGTCTCCTTCGATCTTCATGCCCTTGGTGTCGAGCGCGAATCGAAGCGCGCCCGCGGTCAGATTCTGACCCAGAAACACCCCGTCCGCGGCGGCGCCGTCGAGGGTTCCGGAAGCGTTCAGCGCGGTATCCTCCAGCGCCAGCGCATCGATGAGGGGGAAGCTCCCCTTTATCCTTATCTTGAGCGCGCCGCGGACCTGTCCCGGAACCAGCCCGACCCTCGATGCGTAACGGAGACGCGGATGATCCAGCACCGACAACGCGGTGGCGACCGGCCCAGATACCAGTGTCTCCAGCGTGAGATGGGCCCGGTCGACCGAGAGACCGGCGATGTCGATCCGCCCCCCGGGAACCCGAAGGGCGCCCACCCGGCCCTCCTCGACCGCGATCTGAACGCGATCCCGATCGATCGTCACCGCCCCCTTCGCGTGCGTGACAGGGGGAAGCGGCTTGAAATAATGCACGGTCGCGCGTTCGAGACCGAGCGTCACCTTGACGCGCTCGATCCTGGCGCCGGCCGCGGGAAAGGAAGCGACGAGGCGGGCGTTCAAATCGCGGACATCGCCCTCGTTCAGGTTGGCGGAAAGCCAGCGCCTCGCACCCTCGGCGAATCCCTTGGGCCAATACCGCCCGAGCGCCGACATCGTCATCCCTTCCAGCGTGGCGCGGGCCTGGAGACGGGGCGTCTTTCCGACTCCGTCGATCTTCCCGGTGAGCGACAGCTTGGGCACGCCGAAATCGATGTCCAGACGGTCGATCGCGACCGTGCCATCGGCGCCGCGATAACTGCCGTCGAGCGCCAGAGACCGGATGTCGTAGCGATGGCCGCCGAGCGCCGCCGGGCTGAGCGATCCCGCCGCGCCGCTGACGGCGAAACTCGCTTTCCGGAGCCCGCCATCGGGATCGGAGGACGCTTCCAGACGACCCTGGAGAGGTAACGCGATCCCGGCCGGATCGGGCAGGTGAGGAAACCATCCGGCGAGGATCGGAGCGAGGCGGCTCGGGTCGAGGCCGCGGAAGTCGACAGCGACATGGGATGTCCGGTCGTTCAGCCGGTATTCCGCCGTGCCGTCCAGGGAAAGCCGCTCGTCGCCCGACCACGAATCGATGTCGAACACGCCGACGACCGCATGCTCCGTGCGTTCCAGATCGATGGACACGCGCTCCGGGCTCATTCTCAGGCCGAGCAGCCGGTCGTCGAGCGAGACCGAGGCGCGATGGATGGCGATCCGATCGAGCTTGCCCAGAAGAGATTTCCCGGAGCGCCCTCCGCCGGCGGACTCGAACAGTTTGAGGGATTCGCCACCATCGCCCGCCAGACCGATGCTCAGCGTGCCGTCCTCTCTCCGGACCGCGGTGACATCGGCGTCGGCGAGCCGGATCGTCTTCACGACCAGATCGCCGCCGAGCAGCGCGCGAAGCGACAATCCCATCGAGATCTCGGAGATTCTTGCGACCGCCCGCTCGTCTTCGCCGCGCAGCTCGGCATCGGAGATCACCAGGTCGAGCGGGCGCTCGGTGCCGCCCCAGTTCAGAACGAGGTCGGAGAACGCCATGCGGTAGGGCAGGCCCAGCACCGCAAGCCGCTCTTCCAGATAGGGCTTGAGAACGCCGAGCGAGACCGGGCCCTGGGACAGTCTCCAGGCGCCGAAGAGACCGAGCAGGATCAACGAGATACCACCGACGGCGAGGATTCCGAGTCCGATGCGCGGCAGGCGTCGGATCATCGCGCGGCACCGTCCGCTTGACCGGAAACGGCGGCCGGCACAATTTCGGCCTCCGTCCCCACCGCCGGAGACCTGCACGTGACCCTGATCGCGGCCGAGTTGACCGCCGATGTCGAATCCCTGCCCCGGCCCGCGAACCGGACAGCGGCCGATCTCGCGTTCGAACGCTGGGAGGAGGCCGCGTCGGAAGCCGCCCCGGAGACCGCACGGCTCGCCCGCGCGCTCGCCGCCGACCCGGATGCGAGACCGGTTCTATCTGCGGTGTTCGGAAACAGCCCCTTCCTCACCCAGTGTGCCATCCGCGATATCGCATTCGCCTGTGATTTGCTCTCCGAGGGCGTGCAGACGGCGTGGGATCGGACGATGACGGCGCTCGATCGCTTCGGGCCGCACGATGCCGGCACGGAAGAGATAATGTCGGCGTTGCGGATCGCCAAGAGAAGAACCTCGCTCGCAACCGCCGTCGCCGATCTCAGCGGCGCCTGGCCGGTGGAGACCGTGTGCGCCCACCTCTCCGACTTCGCCCAGCGGGCGCTGGAGATCGCCGTCGACCACCTGCTCGCCGGTGCGGCGGCGGCGGGCGAAATCGTGCTTCCTGCGCCGGACCATCCCTCGCTCGCCTGCGGATGGATCGTGCTCGGCATGGGGAAGCTCGGCGGGCGGGAGCTCAACTATTCGAGCGATATCGACCTGATCGTGCTCTATGACGGCGCGCTGATCGAATACACAGGCAGAACCAGCCTTCAGCAATGCATGGCCCGCCTCACCCAGAACCTGGTGAAGGTGATGGCCGAACGGACCAGCGACGGCTACGTCTTCCGCACCGATCTGAGGCTGCGCCCCGATCCGGGATCCACGCCGGTCGCGGTCGCCACGAGGGCGGCCGAGATCTATTACGAGAGCGCCGGCCAGAACTGGGAACGGGCGGCGATGATCAAGGCCCGCCCGATCGCCGGCGACATCGTGGCGGGGGAAGCGTTTCTCGAAATGCTGCATCCGTTCGTCTGGCGCAAGAGCCTCGATTTCTTTGCCATCCAGGACATCCATTCGATCAAGCGGCAGATCAACGCCCGGCGCGGCGGCTCGACGATGGAAGTCGCCGGGCACGACATCAAGCTCGGCCGGGGCGGCATAAGAGAGATCGAGTTCTTCGCCCAGACCCAGCAGCTCATCTGGGGCGGGCGCGATTCCTCGCTGAGGGTCCGCGACACCTGCGAGGCGCTGCGCGCGCTGGCGCGCGCGGGCCATCTCGAATCCATCGTCAGCAGCCGGCTGATCCAGGCCTACCGGTTTCACCGGCGGATCGAGAACCGCCTGCAGATGATCGACGATCAGCAGACCCATTCCCTGCCGGAGGACGAGGCGGAGCTGGAACGCATCGCCTTTCTCATGGGGTATGAGGGCCGGGCGGAGTTCGAGACGGCGCTGCTGGAGGAGCTGCGCGCCGTCGAATCGCACTACGCCGTCCTGTTCGAAAAGACCCCCGATCTGTCGGGTCCGGGAAACCTGGTCTTCACCGGCGCCGACGACGACCCGGAAACGCTGGAAACCCTGGCGCGGCTGGGCTTCCGGGAACCCGGCCGGGTCGCCGAGCGCATCCGCATCTGGCATCACGGCCGGTACAGCTCGACCCGCAGCGCGCGGGCGCGCGAGCTCCTGACGGAGCTTATCCCGACCGTGCTGGAGACCCTTTCGACCACCAACGACCCGGACGCCGCGCTGCTCCGTTTCGACGACTTCCTGCGGACGCTGCCGGCCGGGGTGCACATCCTTTCCCTGTTCACCAACAACCCGGCCCTGCTCGGACTCTTGGCCAAGATCATGGGAAGCGCCCCCCGGCTGGCCGACTGGCTCAGCCGTCATCCCGTCATGCTCGAAGGCGTGTTGCAGCCCGAGGCACTGGACTTCAACGCCGGCGGCGACCGGCTGACCGCCGACCTCGAGCGGGCGCTCGACGAGGTCTACTATTACGAAGAAAAACTCGATATCTGCCGCTACTGGAACAACGCCCACGTGTTCGAGGTCGGCGTGCAGATGCTGAACGGCCGGATCGACGGGGCGGAAGCGGGCCGACCTCTGGCCGATCTCGCGACGGCCTGTGTGCGGGCCCTGTTGCCCGCCACCGCGCGCGAATTCTCGCGCAGACACGGCGTGGTGCCGGACAGTGCCTTCGCCGTGCTGGGTTTCGGCAAGCTCGGCGGGCGGGAGCTCACCACCGAGTCGGACCTCGATCTGCTCTTCCTCTACGAGACGCAGGACGAGCATGCCGAATCGGACGGTTCGCGCCCGCTGCCCTGCCAGACCTACTATGCCCGGCTGTGCCAGCGTTTCATCGCCGCCATGTCCGCGCCGACCAACGAAGGAAAGCTGTACGAGGTCGACATGCGGCTGCGCCCGGCCGGCGCGTCGGGGCCGATCGCCACCTCGCTTGCGGCGTTCACGCGCTATCAGAACGAAGACGCCTGGACCTGGGAGCATCTGGCGCTGACCCGCGCGAGGGCGATCGCCGGGCCGGAAGCGTTCGCCGCGCGCATCGAAAAGACCATCGCCTCCGTGCTCACCCAGGAGCGCGACCCCGACCGGCTGGTCTGCGCGGTGGCCGACATGCGGGAGAGGATGGAGCGGGAACTCGCGGTCGACGACTTCTGGTCCATCAAGCGATTTCGCGGCGGCATGATCGATATCGAGTTCATCGCCCAGTATCTCCAGCTTCGCCACGCCAACGGGCATCCCGAGGTACTGTCGACGGACACCACCGACGCGCTCGAACGGCTCGCCGCGGCGGGCTGTCTGGAACCGTCCGTGGCCGACGAGCTGATCGAGGCGATGACCATGTGGCGCCGGCTTCAGGGGATCGTTCGCCTCGCCTTCGGCGCGGGTGTGGCGGGCCGTCATGAATCGCCTGCCTTGCAGGAATTCGTGGCCCGCTCTCTGGGCGAGGCGAACTACGCGGCGCTCGAGGAACGAAGCCTCGCCCTCGCTGTCCGCTCGCATGCATGTTTCGACGAAATCATCGCCCGGCCGGCGGCCGAACTAGCGGCCGGCACGTCCGCATCCGACCGAGGCTTCGATCCCGGGTAAGGACGCCGCTTTTCGCGAGTTCCGGAAGGTGACCGGAGGGCTACGGCGGCACGAGCTTCGGAGGCCCGGTTCTCCAGGAGCCGTCAGGTTGCAGACAGGCGTCGCCATAGGCCTCGACCTCCCGTCCGCCGACGACGATCCGCGTCTGATATTCGCGGATCATGAGACAGTCCGCCGGCAGGACAGCGGTTGGGTGTATCGCTGCTGTCGGCGGGGGAACCGCCACCGGGACGACATACCGAGTTTCGGGCACGATGTGCACCCTGTGAACGGGACGATGATGTCTTCGGGGAAACCGCTTCCAGTGCTTGCGATGAGCGATACCGGAGCGGTGGACCGATATGGCGAGAACCCCGAGGCCCAGCAAGATCGCCGGCAGATCGTAGTGACGATGGTGGACGTGACCCGAATGGTGGCGGTGACGATGTTCGGCCTGGGAAGGGGCCGCAAAGCTTGCGACGATTACGGCGGCGAGCGCGTACACGCATCCGACGCGGACGAACCGCATCGAGCCTCGCCGTCTGCCCTGTTCATGCCGCATGCCGGTTCCTCTTCGGCCTGGGCGCGGCGACCGAAATCGCTGACCGCCGCGCAAATCGGGGACGCGCTTCCGGATACTCTTCTACCTGCCACGCGAAACACAAGGTGTTTCCGTCGCACTCAACTTGACGAAAACGGCACGTGCCTGCGATCAAGAAACCATCGGGGCATTGCGGCGGAACCCGAACGCGGAAAGATCGCGGCAGGGTTCGTCGCCGAGGGACAGAAAGGATCGTTGATGGCACTCGACATCGGACAGCGCGCGCCGGAGTTCGAAATGGAGACCGACGGCGGAGGCACGGTCTCGCTCGCCGGCTTCGCGGGCAGGAAGGTCGTGCTCTACTTCTATCCCCGGGACGACACGCCGGGCTGCACCAAAGAGGCCTGCGGCTTCCGCGATTACCATCCCGATTTCGCCGGGCTCGACGCGGTCGTCGTCGGTGTCTCCAAGGACAGCGTCGCCAAGCACGACAAGTTCAAGGCGAAGTACGATCTGCCCTTCACCCTGGCTTCGGATGCCGACGGCAGCGTCTGCGAGAGCTACGGCACCTGGGTCGAGAAATCCATGTACGGGCGCAAGTATATGGGGATCGAACGCGCGACCTTCCTGATCGACGAGACCGGCGTCGTTCGCAATGTCTGGCGCAAGGTCAGGGTCAACGGGCACGTCGACAGCGTTCTCGAAGCCGTCCGGTCCCTTTGAACGGCGAACCGCCGCTCAGTGCGGGCGCGGCAGCTTCAGGTAGCTGTAGCGATCGCCCGAACGCACACGGATCGACAGCACGTCGTCGTCCCTGAGCACGGTCAGGCGGATTTCCGTGCCGGACTCCCCGGCCGACCAGATCGTCCGGTAGTACTCGGGCAGACCGGAGACGGCGACACCCTCGGCCGACAGGATCACGTCGCCGGGCTGCACGCCGCACTGATCGCCGGGCGCATTTTCGGCGACGCCGGTCACCACCAGCCGGTCGTCTGCTTCGCTGACATAGACGCCGAGCCATGGGCGCGGGGCGCGGCGCGCGCGTCCCGTCCGAACCATGTCGTCGCGGATCGGCGCCAACAGGTCGATCGGCACGAACAAATTGCCGGGGACCGACTCGCCACCATCGATAGAATGCTCCACGTAAAGCGACCCGCAGCCGATCAGGCTGCCCGACCGGTCGATCAGCGCCGCGCCGCCCCAGAATGGGTGAACGGGAACGGTGCAGATCGCCTCGTCCAGCATGTACTCCCAAGATCCGGCGAATTCCCGCACGGTTGCGACCTCGCCCTGGATGGCGTGCTTGATGCCTCCGAACGAGGCGACAACGACCGGATCCTTGACCGACACGCCATCTGAGCGGCCGATGGGGACGGGCGACGCGTCGACCGGCTCGTCGGCGCGCACGAGACCCAGCCCGGTCTCGTGGTCGTATGCCACCGGGCTGGCGGAGACCGCGCGCCCGGCGTTGTCGATGAGCGAGATCGACTCGGCCTCGGTGATCAGGTAGCCGATGGTCAGCGCCAGCCCGTTCTCGTCGATCAGAACGCCGTTGCCTTCGCGCTCGGTGCCGAGGATCGTCGCTGTGAACGCGGTCGGGGGAACCTCGGCGCGCAGCCGGAAGACGGCGCCCAGGACCCGATCGAGGTCGTAGGAAAGCGTCGCGGGATCCGGGCGGGACGCGCCCATCAGCGCGGGATGGACGATGTCGAGAACGCCGTCGGGCCGGTGCCCGTTGGCGTGCTGGATACCTGACATGATGCTCCTGACCGATTGGGAGTGGCTCGGAGCGAGGCTAACCGCTTGCCGTGACCGACACAAACGGGACGCAGACGCGCCCTAACCGTCGTTGACCGTCACGAGGGCGCCGGTCAGCAGTGCCCTGATGTCTTCCGGCATGGGTGCGGACACGCGGGCCACCGGATCGAAGAACACTTCCACCGATTCGAGCGTCGCGGTCAGGGTTCCGGTGTCGACGTTGTACATCCGGTTCAGATGAGTGCAGCTCTTTTCGCCGACGCGGATGAATGCGGTTTCGATCCGCAACAGTTCGCCCGCCTTCATCTCGTGGATGAAATTAAGCGTGTTGCGGGCGACCACCAGCATGACCCCGCGCGCCTTCATCTCCGAATGCGGACAGCCGATATGGCTCCAGATGTGGAACCCGGCATCGTCGAAGAAGTTGCAGTAATAGCGAACGTTCATGTGCCCGAACTGGTCGCAATACCAAGGATGAACGACCGCGCGGTGCGTTTCGTGCCAACGTCCCAACCGATTTCTCCTCCCGAAGGCTGGCGCTCTCTTTGTCCAGGGCGCGCTGGGTGTCAAGCGTCCGCCGATGCCAGGTTGACGGACCATGGGCCGGTTCGCCCATTATCGAGGCGTAACGAGCGGAGGTCGGGTCATGGATTTCGGCGTCAGCTTCGCGACTGCAGCGGAGCACTGGAAAACCGTCAAGCGCGCCGAGGCGCTCGGCTTCGATTACGCCTGGTTCTCGGACACGCAGCTACTGAACGCCGACATATTCGTGGCCATGGCGGCGGCGGCCGTGGAAACCTCGCGGATCCGCCTCGGCACCGCGGTGGTCGTTCCGTCGAACAGGATCGCGCCGGTCGCCGCCAACGCGCTCGCCTCGCTCAACAAGCTCGCGCCGGGGCGAATCGATTTCGGCATCTCCACCGGATTCACCGCGCGCCGCACGATGGGCCGGGGGGCGGTCTCCCTAGCGGAGATGGCGGACTATATCGAGGCCATCAGGGGCCTGCTGGACGGCGAGACGATCGAATGGAACGACGGTGCGGGGCCGCAGAAAATCCGTTTTCTCAACCCCGAGCACGGCCTGATCAACATCGACGATCAGGTCCGTTTTCACGTCTCTGCGTTCGGGCCGAAGGGGCGGCGGCTGACGGCGCGGATCGGGGCGGGGTGGATGTCGGCGGTAGGAAATGTCGAACGCGCGATCGCCGATGCTGCCGACATGCGGGACGCCATGCGCCAAGAGGGCCGCGACCCGGCCGCCCTCTACGCGACGGCGATCACCGGCGGCTGCGTGCTCGCCGAGGGGGAAGCCTTCGACAGCGACCGTGCCAAGGCGCTGGCCGGGCCGGCCGCCGCAGTCGTTCTGCACAACCTGGTCGAGCAGGAACGGTTCGGCACGATCCGGCTCGACCTCCCCGATACCCTCGCCCCGCTCCTCGACCGGTACCGCTCGCTGTACGAGAGCTACACGCCGGAAGACGCGCCCTACCTCACGCTCCACCGCGGCCATCTGCTGTTTCTCAGGCCGGACGAAGCGCCGCTGATCACCGCCGACCTGATCCGCGACGCGACGATCACCGGCACGAAGGCCGAGCTGCGCGAGAAGATCCGGGCGCTGGAAGAGGCCGGGTTCACGCAGTTCTCGTGCCACATCCGGTTCGGACACGAGGAAACGCTCGACGAGTGGGCGGACGTGATCGCGGGCCTGTGACGCCTGGGTTTAGGACGCCCCCGAACTCCCCGAACCCGCGCCCAGCCTCGCGGCGAGCGCGGCCGACATGAACGCGTCGAGGTCGCCGTCGAGCACCGCCTGCGGGTTTCCCTTCTCGATATTGGTGCGCAGGTCCTTGACCATCTGATAGGGCTGGAGGACGTAGGAGCGGATCTGGTGGCCCCAGCCGATGTCGCTCTTGGCGGCATGCTCGGCCTGGGCCTCGGCCTCGCGCTTCTGCAGTTCGAGTTCGTAGAGGCGCGCGCGCAGCATCGCGAAGGCCGCGGCCCGGTTGCGGTGCTGCGAACGGTCGTTCTGGCACTGGACGACGATATTGGTCGGCATGTGGGTGATCCGCACCGCGCTGTCGGTCCGGTTGACGTGCTGGCCGCCGGCGCCGGACGCTCGATAGGTGTCGACCCGGATGTCCTTGTCCTCGATCTCGATCTCGATATCGTCTTCGATCGCGGGATAGGCGCCGACGGAGGCGAAGCTGGTATGCCGCCTGGAACTCGCATCGAAAGGGGAGATCCGGACCAGGCGATGAACGCCGCTCTCGGTCTTCAGCCAGCCATAGGCGTTCTCGCCCTTGACCCGCATCGTGACCGACTTGAGACCCGCTTCCTCGCCGGGGCTTTCCTCCAGCACCTCGACGGCATAGCCGTGCGCCTCGGCCCAGCGCGTGTACATCCGGGCCAGCATCTCCGCCCAGTCCTGCGACTCTGTGCCGCCCGCGCCGGCGTGGATTTCGACGAAACTGTCGTTGGAATCGGCTTCGCCGGACAGCAAACTCTCGGTCTCCATCCGGGCCGCACGGGCGCGAAGGTCGAGCAGCGCGGTCTCGGCCTCGCCGACGACTTCCCGGTCGTCTTCGGCTTCGCCGAGTTCGATGAGATCCCGGTTGTCCTGCATTTCCCGGGCGAGGGCGCGATAGCCGCCGAGCGCGTTCTCGATCCTCGTCCGCTCGCGCATTACCTCGCGCGCGGCTTCCGGGTCGTCCCAGAACGCCGGGTCCTCCACACGGGCGTTCAGTTCCGCGAGGCGCGCCTCGGAGCGCTCCGGGTCAAAGATGCCTCCTCAGCAGCCCAAGCGACTGCTCGATTTCTTCGAGGACGGCTTCGATCTCGGCGCGCATGTCTTCCGACTCGGGGGTTTGTCGATCGCGTGGCGGGCGGCGCTAATATAGGTCGCGCCGGCGTACAGGGGTAGCGGGGTTCTTCTCGGTCGACGACGCGCCGAAATCGACGACGGGGCCGGGCTGGACCGGCTCGGTTCCCGGCTTGAACGCTTCGAGAATGACGCCCTTGCCCGAGCCCCGGGCGACCAGGCCGGTCGCGGCGTCGACGCGGACCAGCCGGATACCGGGAGGGATGCGAAACGGCGTCGCCGGCTCGTTCTCGAGGGCCGCCTTCATGAAGTCGCGGAAGATGGGCGCCGCGACCGAAGAACCGGTTTCGCGCAACCCAAGGGTCCTGGGCGAGTCGAAGCCCACGAAAACTCCTACCGTGAGATCGGGCGAGAAACCGATGAACCAGGTGTCCATGCTGTCATTGGTGGTCCCGGTCTTTCCTCCGAGGGGCTTTCCGACCGCGCGGACACGGCGTCCGGTGCCGCGCTCGACCGCGCCCTCCAGCATGGAGACCATCTGATATGCAATACCCGGATCGGCGACTTGCTCTCGCGTGTCCGGAACCTCGGGCTCCTTCTGATCGGTCCAGGGAACCCCGACGCAGCCGGGGCAGGCGCGCTCGTCGTGACGGAAGACGGTCTTTCCATTGCGGTCCTGGATCCGGTCGAGGAATGTCGGGACGATCTTTCTGCCGCCGTTCACCAGCATCGCGTAGGCGATCGTCAGGCGAAGCAGGGTGGTCTCGCCCGCGCCGAGCGCCATCGACAGTAGGCGCGGGAGCCGGTCGACCACGCCGAAGCGTTCCGCGTAACCTGCCACGGCCTCCATCCCGACACGCTGTGCGACGCGCACCGTCATCAGGTTGCGGGACTTCTCGATGCCGACCCGCATCGGGCTCGGGCCGTAGAACCGCCTCGTGTAGTTCGCCGGCTTCCACTTTCCAACGCCCGGACCCTGGTCGATGACGAACGGCGCGTCGAGAACGAGACTCGATGGGGTAAGCCCGCTGTCGAGCGCGGCGAGGTAGACAAAAGGCTTGAACGCCGAGCCGGGTTGGCGTCTGGCCTGGGTCGCGCGGTTGAACTCGCTCGCCTGGAAGCTGAAACCGCCGGCAAGCGCCAGTACGCGGCCGGTGTGGGGATCGAGCGCAACCAGCGCGCCGTCGACATCGGGAATCTGGCGCAGCGCGAAGCTATTGCCCGGCGCGCCGTCCGGCTCGGTCTCGCGTTCGACAGCGATCACATCTCCGGGTGCAAGCACTTCGGAGACCCGCCCGACCGCCGGACCCCGTTTCTGGCCCTTGAGACGCGTCCGGGCCCAGCGCAATCCCTCAAGCGGTATCGTTCCCGTCTCGCCGGATATCAGCCGGATCTCCGCGGTGGACCCCGTGACGGCCTCGACCGCGGCCAGCCGCCACTCGTCGGGAAGTCCCGGCACATTCGTCGGGTCGATCTGGGCGGCGACCGGGCGGTCCGGATCGAGCCTGGCGACGGGTCCGCGCCAGCCGTGCCGCCGATCGTAGGCGATCAGCCCCTTGCGCAGCGCCCGGTCGGCTTCGACCTGCAAACGGGGATCGAGCGTCGTGCGTACCGACAGCCCGCCACCATAAAGCTGAGCTTCTCCGAATCGCTCGGCAAGCTCGCGGCGCACCTCCTCGACGAAATATTCCGCTCTCGCGATCGTGACCTCGTCCGGTGTCCTGAGCTCGACCGGGCCGGATCGCGCCATCGCGGCTTCCGCCTCGTCGATACGGCCGTCCTCCAGCATCCTGCGGATCACGTAGTCGCGCCGGGCGCGAGCGGCCTCCGGCCGGCGCTTCGGGTTGTAATTGTTCGGCGCCTTGGGCAGGCCGGCGAGGAACGCGGCTTCGGCAAGCGTCAGCTCGTCGAGCGACTTATTGAAATAGTTGATCGCCGCCGCCGCGACGCCGTAGGAGCCGGAACCGAGATAGATCTGGTTCAAATAGAGTTCGAGGATTCGCTCCTTCGAGAGCGCCCGCTCGATCCGGAAGGCGAGGATGATCTCGCGGATCTTGCGCCGGTAGGAAACCGCGTCGGACAGCAGGAAGTTCTTCGTCACCTGTTGCGTGATGGTCGACGCACCGACGGGCCTCCGGTCGGTTCCGATCCGCATCAGGTTCCTGACCGCCGCCGTCGCGATGCCGGGGAGGTCGATGCCGAAATGTTCGAAGAACGTCTTGTCCTCGGCGGAGACGAAGGCGTCGATCACCCGGCGGGGCATCGCGGAGACCGGAACGAAGACCCGCTTTTCCGTGGCAAATTCGGCGAGAAGCCGGCCGTCGCCCGCGTGGACCCGGCTCACCATCGGCGGACGGTAGTCGGCAAGCTGTGCGTAGTCGGGCAGGTCGCGGCTGTAGCCGTGCAACAGCCATACCGCGCCCCCGCCGGCCAGAAGCCCGACGACGCCGATCGTCAAAGCCAGAACGCCGATGGTCTTCAGAACGCGCATGCCGTCTGCGGTAGATCGGACGGTCCCGCTCGAACCGACCCTCTGCCAACGGGTCGATTCGCGGCACCGATCAACAGAATATGGACACTCAGACTACCGTTTAAAGGCCTGTTCGCGGGCAAAATATCGATCGACGGCCCGGGCGATCGCGGCAACGACGCGATCCCGCTCCCGCTTGTGGTTGAGACGGCGCTCGTCCGACGGGTTGGAGAGATAGCCGAGCTCCACCAGGACGGATGGGACGTCGGGCGCCTTGAGGACCGCGAACCCGGCGAATCGGTGGGTGTTGCGCAGCAGCGGCCGGACCTTGCCGATCTCGTTGGTGAGGATCCGCGCGAAGTCCGCCGAATCGTTCATGGTCTGGCGTTGGGCAAGGTCGATGAGAAAGCTGGCGACGTCGGAGGTCTGCTCGTTGAGATCGATGCCTGCGATAAGATCGGCTTTGTTCTCTTTGGCGGCGAGCGCTGCCGCCTGTCGGTCGGAGGCTCGTTCGGACAAGGTGTAGATGGAGGCGCCCCGCACACTTCTCCTGCGGATCGAATCGGCGTGGAGAGAAATGAAGAGATCCGCGGCCTGACGGCGCGCGATCGCGACGCGCATCCGCAGCGGCACGAACACGTCCCGCGCCCGGGTCAGAACCACCCGGTAGCGCCCCGACGCGCGGAGCTTTCTCGTCAAGGCCAGAGCGTGGCTCAGCGTCACCCGCTTTTCCCGCGTGCCACGCACTCCGATGGCGCCTGGATCGACACCGCCATGTCCGGGATCGATGGCCACCGTCTTCACGCTCCGCGGGACGCGGCGCTTGGGCAGCGGGATCGATGCGCTTTCGGCCTGCTGCGGCACGGCCGCGGGCTTGGGTTTGGCACGGCGCGCGAACTCCGCCGCGCTGACCGGGCGCAAGTCCACGACCAGGCGGTGAATCCGACCGCGTTTCGGAGGCAGCACGAAAGCCCGCGCAATCGCCACCGGCCTCGAGACGTCGAGCACGACGCGCGAGACACTGTCCTGGAAATGCCCGTACCGGAACGCCCTGATCAGCCCGCCCCGCGGCGTCCTCAGCGGATCGAGCCGCCATGTGACGGCGGGCAGATCGATGACGACCCGGTAGGGCTTTTCGAGGGTAAAGACGTTGAACCTGACGGAGGCATTCAGGTCCAGGACGAATCGGGTGGCGGCCTTGCCGGGCCCGATTCGCGCGCCGAGGACTTCGGTGGCGGACTGGGCGACGGTCGTCGGGGAGACGGCGAACGCCATCGCAACTCCGACGCATGTCCAGAGTTGCGATCGTCTCAGAAACATAGGGCCGGCCCCAAATCCTCGCCCGCATCTATACGCGGGGCGAAGGATTTAGTCCACGATGCGGCGGTGCCGTAGCCGAATCGGTCGGTGCCGGACCGGGACTGGCTCCGATCAGTCGCGAAGGTCGGCGAGCGCGATGATTCGGTATTCCTCGATATTCCCCATCGCGTTGCCCGCGACGACCTCGCGCAAGGCCTCGTGGTCGTCGACATCGACCAAGGTCGCATAGCCCTTGAGCCCCGCGATCGGATACACCGAGGCCCGGTTGCTCTGTCCCAGCGACACGAAATGGTTGACGCACTGGCCCACCGGCGCGTCCTTGGTGCGGTGCGGCGGCGGACGATTGATGATCAGGAATTTCGCCATGATTCGCCTCTCCCGCGCTACCGGATGATTCCGGCTTCGCGCATTGCCCGGGTCTCGCCTTCCAGCGTGCCGAGCGGGTAGACCTCGTACGAGCCCCAGCTCCCGCCCGGGTTACGGAACAGCAGGGTCATCAGCTCGTCATGATCCTCGACGTCGACGAAAACCGCGAAGCCGGCGCCGTTGTCCTCGACGATCTCATAGACCTCGGCCCTGCCTTCGTCGCGGAGCGCTCGCCACTGGGCGCGCGCGCCTTCCACGTTCGCCTTTTGCGGCAACGGTTTCTTGGGCCGCGCCAGCACCAGAAATTTGGCCATCGTCGTTCCTCAGCTTCGGATCGCCCCGATCAGGTCGATCTCGATCATCGCATCCCTGACCAGAAGACCCGTCGTGCCCACCGTCGTGCGGGCGGGCGGCGTTGCGAAATATTCTTTCCAGACCTCGTCGAAGGCGTTGAAATCCTTGAGGTCTTCGAGAAACACCTGCGCCTTGATCACCTCGTCGAGCGAGCTTCCGGCGGCGGCGAAGGTGCGCGCCAGGTTGTCGAGGACGTAGCGGGTCCGCTTCTTGATGTCCGAGCCGTAATAGGGAAAGGCCGGATCGGTTCGCGCCTCGGCGGGGATGCCGGTCCTGAAGTCGCTGGGCAGCTGGCCGGCGGCGAAGACATAGTCGCCCAGCCGATAGGCCTCGGTGTAGTTGGCGAGCGGCTGCGGCACATCCGACCTGACGGCGGCGCAATCGAGCTCGCCCGGGACGTAGCCGATCAGGTCGATCTCGATCATCGCATCCCTGACCAGGAGACCGCTGGTGCCGACGGTCGTGCGCGCGGGCGGGGTGCGGAAATATTCCTTCCAGACCTCGTCGAATGCGTTGAAATCGTTGAGGTCTTCGAGGAAGACCTGCGCCTTGACGACGTGGTCGAGGGACGAACCGGCTGCCTCGAACGTGCTCGCGAGGTTCTTCAGCACGTAGTGCGTGCGCTTCTTGATGTCGGAGCCGTAGTAAGGAAACGCAGGGTCGGTCCGGGCCTCGGGCGGAATGCCGGTCTTGAAGTCGCTCGGCAGCTGCCCGGCGGCGAAGACGAGCCCGCCGACGCGGTAGGCTTCGGTGTAGTTCGCCAGAGGCCGGGGCGCATCGGACGTGACCGGGATGCAATCGAGCTCGTCCGGCAGGTAGCCGATCAGGTCGATCTCGATCATTGCATCCCTGACCAGGAGACCGCTTGTGCCGACCGTGGTGCGCGCTGGCGGGGCGCTGAAATACTCCTTCCAGACCTCGTCGAAGGCGTCGAACTCGTTGAGATCCTCGAGAAACACCTGCGCCTTGACGACGTGGTCGAGCGAGGAACCCGCTGCCTCGAAGGTCTTCGCGAGGTTCTTCAGCACGTAGTGCGTGCGCTTCTTGATGTCCGAGCCGTAATAGGGAAAGGCCGGGTCGGTTCGCGCTTCGGGCGGAATGCCGGTCTTGAAATCTGTGGGAAGCTGGCCGGCGGCGAAGACCAGCCCGCCCGCGCGGAACGCCTCGGTATAGTTGGCGAGCGGCTGGGGGATATCCGATTTGACGGCCTCGACGCGCATGACCCTTTTCCACCGCCCCTTTCGCGAACCCTGCCCCGATTGTCTATCGACCCGGACCTTCCGGCGCAACTCGGCTGGACCCCATGGAGGGATACCGGTTGAGTATGCGCCCCCGCGCCATTATGTTGCAGGCGTGATCGACATGGTTCGGTCGCAGCCGCGGCACGCTCTCGCGACGCCGCCCCGGCAGTGCACCCGGCGAAGGTCGGTGAAGCACGCTGACGTCGGAATTTGGAGAAAATGACGGCCAGACCCAAGGCGAGCAAAGAATTCGGCGGCCGGATCGACCGCGATCGGGCGGAGCGCAATCCGTCCGACCGGCTTTCCACGGCGCCGCTTGCCCGGGCGGCCGCAACACGGCCGATCGCGCCGCCGGTACGCTCGGCGTCGCGCCGCATCGGCCCCGGAGCATTTCATGACCAAACGGATGCTGATCGACGGCACCCACCCGGAAGAGGTGCGTGTCGTCATCACCAGTGGAAACCGGCTGGAAGAGTATGACGTCGAGACTTCGACGAAACGCCAGCTCAAGGGAAACATCTATCTAGCCAAGGTCACCCGGGTCGAACCGTCGCTCCAGGCGGCGTTCGTCGACTTCGGCGGGGACCGGCACGGGTTCCTCGCGTTCAACGATATCCACCCCGACTATTTCCAGATCCCGGTCGAGGACCGGGA
>JAPPHW010000458.1:2759-18938 GCA_028820945.1 Defluviicoccus sp. | reverse complement strand
CCGCCTCGGTCATCCCGACATGGGCGAGCTCGGGATCGGTATAGGTCACCCAGGGAACGGCGCGGTCGTCGAGCTTCGCCGGCAGGCGGAACAGCGCGTTACGGATGACGATGCCCGCGTGATACGAGGCGACGTGGGTGAACTGGTACTTGCCCGCCGCGTCGCCCACCGCGTAGACGCGCCGGTTGGTGGTTCTCAGCCTGTCGTCCACCGCCAGCCCCGCCTTGCCGCGCTCGATCCCCGCGGATTCGAGCCCGAGGTCGTCGATATTCGGGCGGCGGCCTGCGGCGACCAACAAGTGGGCCGCGGCGAGCGTCTCGGTCCTGCCGTCGGCCTCGATCTCCACCTCGACGCCGGCGTCGGCCGCGGCGACCTTCGTAACGCCCACCCCTTCGCGCAGCGCGATGCCCTCCTTGCGAAGCCGCGCGACGACGATCTCCGCCAGTTCCGGATCGTCCTTGCCGAGCGCCGCGAACATTTCGAGCACCGTCACCTCGGCGCCGAGGCGGCGATGCGCCTGGGCGAGTTCGAGCCCGATGGGGCCGCCGCCGATGACGATCAGGGGCGAGGGGAGGTCGGTCCGCTCGAAGATCGTCTCGTTGGTGAGATAGGGAACGTCTTCCAGCCCCGGGATCGGTGGCGCGGCCGGGCTCGAACCGGTGGCGATGACGAAGCGCCGCGCTTCGATCTCGTGCTCGCCCGCCGTCACCGTCCGGGGGCCCGTGAAGCGCCCGTGCTCCTGGATCACCGTCACGCCGAGCGCCTCGAAGCGCTCCACCGAATCGTGCGGGGCGATCGCGGCGATCGTGCCGTGGACATGGTCGTGCACCCGGGCGAAATCGACCTCCGGCGGGGCGAGGCGGATGCCGAACCTGCCCGCGCCCCGAGCGGCCTCGGCGGCGCCCGCGGCCGCGATCAGCGCCTTCGACGGGACGCACCCGACATTGAGGCAATCGCCGCCCATCCGGTCGCGTTCGATCAGCACCACCGAGGCGCCCATCTGGGACGCGCCGGCGGCAATGCTGAGCCCGCCGGAACCGGCGCCGATCACACAGAGATCGACGCGGTGCTTCTTCATCGGTTTGCGCCGCGTCGCGTCTGGATACGCTTGTAGAGGATCGGGAAACAGGCGAGCAGGGCGAGCCCGACGATCGGCGCGAGAAAGCGCGGCTCGAAAACGATCCCGAGGTCGAGATCGCCGCCCGCGTCCAGCACCGCGCCGGCCCCGTCGCCGACCAGCGCGTAGACGAAGGTCCCCGGGATAATGCCGACCAGCGTGCTCAGGAAATAGGTCCGCAGCTTCACGCCGAGAAAGGCGGGCACCAGATTGACCAGCCAGAACGGAAACAGCGGAACCAGGCGGAGGACGAGCATGTAGCTCACCGGGTTCTCGTTGAACCCCGCTTCCATCCGCCGCATGGCGCCGCCCGTCTTCCGGCGCAGATAGTCGGCGAAGGCGTAGCGCGCGGCGAGAAACAGCAGCGTCGCGCCGCAGGTCGCGCCGATTACCACGACGCCGGTGGCGACGAAGGGGCCGAACATGAAGCCGCCGGCGATCGTGAGCACCGCGCCGCCCGGAATCGAGAACGCGACCGCCGCCATGTAGATGGCGGCATAGACCAGCCACGCGACGACCCCCTGCGAGTCGACCCATCCGTGAAGCGCCTCGCGGTGGGTCTTGAGCGCATCGAGCGTGACGAACCGGTCGAGATCGAAAGCGAAGAACGCGACAAGGCCCGCCACCAGGACGGCGATCGGCAGCAGGCGTTTGACGTTAAGGCCGCCGGAGGCGGTTTCGGTGTCGGACATTAGCGGGAACCTCGCGCTGGCCTCGCAATCCTGATGTATGGTCCGGAAGCGTGTCTTGCGAGAGCCTTCTCGCGCTCCGGACGCCGAATTGCGTCGATTGTCGGGTGTTCGGGCGCCCTTGAATGCGCCCGGACCATAACCGTCGCCGGTCCGCCAGCAAAGCGGCTTGTGGCGCCCGACCGGCAGGCCCGGGCGGGAGCGGTATCCGTTGGGGCGAGCCGGCTTGATCCGCCGATGCGCCCCTTCTACGGTTCGCCCGCTACAGAACAGGGAGCGGAAGAATGCACAAGGGTTCGACGCTGTTGCTCGCCGGTCTGGCCGGCCTCGGATTGGCGATAGGCGGTATGCCCGCGGGCGCGCAGGACTTTTCCGGTAAGACCATCGAATTGATCGTTCCGGCCGGCGCCGGGGGCGGGCTGAGTCGGCAGGCGCAGCGTTTCGCCAAGACCTTCTCCGACCATATTCCGGGCAAGCCCAGCATCAAGGTGCGGAATATCGTCGGCGGCGGCGGACAGAAGGGGATCAACTTCGTCTTCAACCGGGCCAAGAAGGACGGCACCCAGATGCTCTGGGGGCCGATGAACTTCCCCGGCCTCCTGTTCGGCCTGAAGGGCGTCAAATACGTCCCGGCGGAGTTCAACCCGGTCGGCGTCATCGGGGTCAACTTCGTGACCGTCGTGCGCTCGGATCTGGCGGGCGGGCTCAAGAGCCGCGATGACATCGTCAAGGCCAAGGACTTCAACGTCGGGGCCCGCATACCCGGCGGCGCGCTCGGACTGTTTTCGCGCTTCTCCTTCGACATGCTCGGCATCCCCTACCGTTTCGCCATCGGCTACAAAAATCAGCCGAAGCTGAAGGCGGGGCTGATGCAGAACGAGATCCAGGCGATCTCGACCGGCGATATCGGCTACTGGGTGTTCTACAAAAACGACCTGGTGAAGAAGGGGACCGCGGTCGATCTGTTCTACCACTCGGCGTTCCCGCTCGGCTCCGACACGCCGGAAGACCACTCCAAGTCCTTCGGCGACGTGCCGAACTTCGTGGCGTTCTACAAGAAGGCGAAGGGCAAGGCGCCGTCGGGGCCGATGTTCGAGGCCTACAAGTGGTTCGCCGCGCATCAGGTCTGGGCGATGTGGATGATGCTGCCGCCGGGCACCCCCGACGGCGTGGTGGCGGCGATGCGCAAGGCCTATGCGGCGAACTGGGCCGACAAGCGCACGGTGGCGAATTTCAGCAAGGCAACGAAGTCGGAGCCGTTCTGGCTCGCCGGAGAAAAGGCCGGCGCCCTGCTCAGCGGCTACACCGATATCGGTGAGGAGGCGAAGGCCTACCTCAGGTCGATCATTCGCTGATCGGCGGAATTCCGCTCCTCCGCGGGGCGGGTCCGACCGGGTGCCGGACGACTGAAACCCCGGCACCCGGCCGCCCGGCGAGCGTAGCGCATGCTAGAGGCCCTGCTCACCGGCCTGGACTCGATCTTCGAGCTGCAGGTCCTGCTGTTCCTGGGGCTCGGGATCTTCATTGGCATCTGGCTCGGCGCGGTGCCCGGGCTCGGCGGCATCATCGGGATGCTGCTGCTGCTGCCGTTCACCTTCGACATGGAGCCGTTGAGCGCGATCGCGCTGCTGCTCGGGCTGTTCGCCGTCACCACGACCAGCGACACCATCGCCTCGGTCATGCTCGGGATTCCGGGTACCGCGGCGTCGCAGGCGACCATCCTCGACGGGTACCCGCTCGCCAAGCGGGGCGAGGCGCCGCGCGCCTTCGGCGCCGCCTTCGCGGTCTCGGCCTATGGCGGGGTCTTCGGCGCGATCGCGCTGGCGATTTCGCTCCCCATCGTGCAGCCGCTCATCCTCGCCTTCGGCTCGCCCGAAATCTTCGCGCTGGCGCTGCTCGGCCTCGCCATGGTCGGCGCGCTGAGCGGCGGATCGATGGTGAAGGGGCTCGCCGCCGCGGCGATGGGCCTGTTGTTGTCGACCGTGGGCACGGCGCAGACCGTGGCGGAGGAGCGGTATTCGTTCGGCCTGGAATATCTCCTCGACGACTTGCCGCTGATCCCCGTCGTGCTCGGCATCTTCGCGATCCCGGAGCTGATGGAACTTGCGACCCGCAACATCTCCATCGCGCGGGACACGCGGAGCCAGGATACCGGCAGCAGCATCGGCGACGGGGTACGCGATGCGGTCCGCCACGGCTGGCTGGCGACCCGCTGCGCGGCCATAGGCACCTATGTCGGCATGCTGCCCGGCCTGGGCGCGGCCATCGTCGACTGGGTCGCCTACGGGCACGCGGTACAGTCGGCGCGCGACAAGAGCCGCTTCGGGGAGGGGGACATCCGCGGCGTCATCGCGCCCGAGGCCGCCAACAATGCGACCAAGGGCGGCGCGTTGATCCCCGCCGTGGCGTTCGCGATCCCGGGCAGCCTCGGCACGGCGATCCTGTTGAGCGCGCTAATCCTCCAGGACATCCGCCCCGGCCCCGACATGCTGACGACCGAGCTCCACATCACCTTCTCCATGGTGTGGATGCTGGTGATCGCCAACGTGGTCGCGGCCGGGCTGCTGATGATGTGGAGCCGCCAGGTGGCGAGGCTCGCCTTCGTCCCCGGCCATTTCCTGGTACCCGGCGTGATCGTGTTCGTGTTCATGGGTTCGTGGCTCGGCGGCCTCTCCAGCATCGAGGCGTGGGTCACCTGCTTCGTGTTCGGTGTCGTGGGCTATCTGATGAAGGCGGGAGGCTGGGCGAGGCCGCCGCTGATTCTCGGGCTGATCCTCGGGACCATCGTGGAGAACCGGTTCCTTCTCAGCATGAAGACCTATGACGGAATCGGCTGGCTCGCCAATCCCATCGTGCTGATCGTGCTGGCGCTGGGGATTCTCACGATCGTCCTCTCGGCGCGGAGCACCGTCCGGTCCAACGCTCAGGCCGACGCTCCCCGGGCAGGCGAGGGGCGCGCGAGAAACCCGGCGATGTCGTTTCCGGTCTCGCTGCTGTTCTTCGGGACCTTCGCCGCGGCGGCATGGACCGCGGCGGGCTGGGAGGCCGAAGTCGGCCAGTTCCCCCTCGTCATGGCGGCGCCCGGCGCCCTGCTCGCGGCCGCGGCCCTGTTCCGGGACACGCGTTCGCTGACCGCCGGCTCGGGCATGGCCGGGCGCGCGACGATCGCCGAGGGCGCGCGGGAGGCGGTGCTGGCGCGCTCGGCGTCGTTCCTGGCGTGGCTGGCGGCGACGATCCTGATCACCCTTGTCCTTGGGATGAAGATCGCGCTGCCGATATTCGTTTTCGCCTATCTGAGGGTCTGGGGCCGGATGCGGCTGGCGGTCTGCGCCGGATATTCGCTCGCCGTGTGGGCCCTTCTGGTCGGCTTCTACGACCGCGTCATACGGCTGACGTTCCACGATTCGGCCGCGCACGCGCTGTTCGCGTCCGGTCTTCCCGACTGGCTGCCGGAATGGCTGATCCTGTGACGCCGGACCGCCGCTCAACCGGAGAAAAACAGGCATGACCGAGTTCCTGTCCCCGCCGACCGTGGAGAAGAACCCCAACGAGCGGGCGCCCCTCGTCGCCCTGGTCCGTTTCAAGGCGGATGAGCCGGTCAGCACCGGGATCACTGTCGACGACGGAAAGCGAACCCGCTCGGTCGTCTACGACCCGTCCCGCGATCCGGAGGAGGGTCTGCCCATCGTCGGCATGCGGGCCGACACCGAACACCGGATCACGGTCGCCGCCGGCGATGCCGGGCCGGTCTCGCTGACCTACCGCACCCCGCCGCTTCCCGCCGACAGCGCGGCGTGGCCGACGATTACGACGAAAATCGCGCGGACGTCGGAGATGCAGCCCGGCTTCACGCTGTTGAGCGTTCGGCGCACGGCGAATATCCGCCAGACCTTCATGACACCGGCTCAGGTCCGCTTCACCACCCGGTGGGGGATGCTGATGGCGGTCGACGAAGAGGGGGAGGTGGTCTGGTACTTTGTGTCGGATGCCCGCATCGCCGGCGTCACCCAGATGTCGAACGGCAACCTCTTCTTCCACCATGTCGACTTCCGCTCGGTCGAGATGGACATGACGGGAAGAGTGATCCGCATGTTCTACGCCTCCGGCCGGCCCTTCGGGCCTGTCGAGGGCGCGATCCCGATCGAGGCGGCGAGCCTGCACCACCAGCCGCACCAGATGCCGAACGGCAATTTCCTGGCGATGACCGCGAACGCGCGGACGATCGAGAACTACTTCACCAGCGAGACCGACCCGGACGCGCCGCGCAAGGCCCAGCCGGTGGTCGGCGACCGGTTCGTGGAGTTCACGCCCGGGGGCGACATCGTCTGGACCTGGGACACGTTCGACCACCTCGACGTCTATCGCTGGTCCTACCATCTGATGGAGGTCTACTGGCACAATCGCGGCTTTCCGCACCATCTCGACTGGACCCACGGCAACGGCATCACATACGACCCCGCCGACGATAGCGTGATCGTGTCGCTCCGCCACCAGGACGCGATCGTCAAGATCGACAAGGCGTCCGGCGAGATCCGGTGGATCCTCGGCGACCACGGGAACTGGAAGAGCCCGCAGAAGGAAAAGCTGCTCGAGCCCGCCCACGAACTCCGCTGGCACTATCACGGGCACAACCCCCGGGTGACGGTCGACGGCACGATCCTGATGTACGACAACGGAATCTGCCGCGCGCAGCCCTACGATCCGCAGGCCGCTCCGCACGAATGCTTCGCCCGGGCGGTCGAATACGAGGTCGACGAGGAGAGGGGCACCGTCCGCGAGGTCTGGACCTCGTCGGACGATGACGACCCCGAGCGTGTGATCTCCTGGGCAATGGGCGACGCCCACCGTCTTCCCAACGACAACATGCTCATCGTCGATTCGATCTGCCTGCCGATGCGCGAACGGCTCACCCTGAGCTGCCACGTGAAGGATCTCACCTGGAACGAGTGGAAGCGCGAGGAATGGCATCCCAACGACATGCCCTACTGGACCAGGGTCCGCGAGATGAAGCGCGACGCGTCCCGCGAGGTCGTCTTCGAGCTTCACCTCGAGGATCCCGACGAGCTGGTCGGCTGGCAGACCTTCGGCGGCGCGCGGGTCGCCTCGCTCTACCCGCCGGGCGTGGAGGTCGCGTAGCGGGCACGCCGTCCGGCACCGCGCATTGACTCGCCCGCGAGGAGACCCTATACAGCGGGCCTCGTTTCGGACCCGGTCCGAGCCTGGAGTCTCTCGCCTTGAAACGCACTTATCAGCCGAGCGTGCTGGTCCGCAAGCGGCGCCACGGATTTCGTGCCCGACGCGCAACCGTCGGCGGCCGCAGGATCCTGTCGAACCGCCGCGCCAAGGGTCGCAAGCGTCTCTCGGCTTGAGCGCGCGGTCGTGCTCCCAACCCTGAAAAAGCGGCGCGATTTCCTGCGCGCGGCGCGGAACGGCGTCAAATCGGTAACGCCGGGGCTGATCCTCCAGGTTCGGCCGAACGCCGAGGCGGGTTCCGACGCCCGGGGAGGCCGGGTCGGTTTCACGGTCAGCCGCAAGGTCGGCAACGCGGTGGCCCGCAACCGGGCGCGGCGGCGGCTGCGCGCCGCGGTCGAGCGCGTGCTCGGCGAACGCGCGCGTCCGGGCCGGGACTACGTGGTGATCGGACGCCGCGCGACGGTCACTCGCCCTTTCGCGGCGCTGGTGACAGACTTGGAGACGGCGCTCCGACGCACCGAGGAGTCGCTATCGGGCGGCGGGGCGTCCCGGCGCCGGGAACAGGACAAGGCGTGATCGACAAGGCGGTCTCCGGCCTCCTGAAGGCGCCCATCTGGGCCTATCGCTGGCTGATTTCGCCGGTGCTGCCGGTCAGTTGCCGGTACCGGCCGACCTGCTCCGGCTACGCGATCCAGGCGATCGATCGCCACGGACCGCTGCTCGGTCTCTGGCTCGCGCTGGTGCGCATCGTCAGGTGCAACCCGTGGGGCGGCTGCGGCTACGATCCGGTGCCGGAGCGCATCCGCCTGCCCTGGCGTCGCGCGTCCTAGGCGGCGTCCCGATCATGGACCAGCGCAACCTCCTCCTCGCGATCGTCGTCTCGGTGTCGATTCTGCTGGGTTACCAGTTCCTGGTCGAACAGCCGCGCCTGGAACGCGAACGCGCCGCGCAGCAGGCTGCCGAGGCGGAACGCAAGGCGGCCGGCGAGACGGTGGAAACCGCCAGGCCGGCAACCCCGCTGCCTGAGGCGCCCGGCGCCGTGCCCGCGCTCCCCGGGGTGCCCGATGGAACGGCCGGCGTTCCGGGCGCCCCGGTGCCCGCCGCGGCGTCGGAACCCCGGGTGCAGATCGTCTCGGACAGGGTCACGGGTTCGCTCTCCCTGAAGGGGGCGCGGATCGACGACCTGCTGCTGACGGACTACCGCGAGACCCTCGACGAGGACAGTCCGCAGATCACGCTGTTTCGGCCGCCGGGGGCGGGATCGCCGTATTTCGCCCAGTTCGGCTGGGTGTCGACCGACCCCAATGTCGCAACGCCGTCGCCGCAGACGGTGTGGACGGCCACCAAGACCACGCTTGAACCCGAAAGTCCCGTCGTTCTCACCTGGAACAACGGCGCCGGGCTGACCTTCACCCAGGAAATCGCGCTCGACCCCAACTACATGTTCAGGGTGACGCAGCGCGTGACCAATCGCGCCGAGCGCGCCGTCGCGCTCAGGCCCTACGGGCTGATTTCGCGGACCGATACGCCCGACGTCTTCGGTTTCTGGATCCTGCACGAGGGGCTGCTCGGCGTCTTCGGGGAAACGCTCAAGGAAGTGGACTACGACGACGTTTCCGACGCCGACGACGGCAGGATCGCCCAGACCAGCGTGGGCGGCTGGATCGGCATCACCGACAAGTACTGGCTGGCGGCCCTGATCCCGGATCAGAAGGAGAGCATCGCGAGCCGGTTCGTCTATACCCAGCAGGACCGGCGCGACAAGTACCAGGTCGACACCCTGGGCGAGCAGCAGACCGTCTTGCCGGGGGCAACGATCGAGGTGAGCGAGCGTCTGTTCGCCGGCGCCAAGGAGGTCCGCCTGCTCGACGCATACGAGGAAGATCTCGGCATCGTCAATTTCGATCTCGCGGTCGACTTCGGCTGGTTCTATTTCCTGACCAAGCCGATCTTCTACGTGCTCGAATACTTCAACCGGATGATCGGCAATTTCGGGGTGGCGATTCTGCTGCTCACGGTGCTGATCAAGATCGCGTTCTTCCCCCTCGCCAACAAATCCTACCGGGCGATGAGCCGCCTCAAGAAGCTCCAGCCGGAGATGATGAAGATCCGCGATCGCTTCAAGGAAGACCGGCAGCGCCAGAATCAGGAGATGATGGCGCTCTACAAGAAGGAGAACGCCAACCCGGTCAGCGGCTGCTTCCCCATCCTGATCCAGATCCCGGTCTTCTTCGCCCTCTACAAGGTGCTGTTCGTCTCCATCGAGATGCGCCACGCGCCGTTTTTCGGCTGGATCCAGGATCTGTCGGCGCCCGACCCGCTCGGGATCCTGACCGCGTTCGGGCTCATCGAGTGGTCGGTGCCGGAGATACTCCAGATCGCGAATATCGGCATCTGGCCGCTCATCATGGGCGGGACGATGTACCTGCAGCAAAAGCTGAACCCGCAGCCGGCCGATCCGATGCAGGCCAAGATCTTCCTGATGCTGCCCATCGTCTTTACCTTCATGCTGGGGCAGTTCCCAGCCGGTCTGGTGATCTACTGGGCGTGGAACAACCTGCTCTCCATCGCCCAGCAATGGATCATCATGCGCCAGATGGGCGTCACGATGTCGGGGCAGACCGTCGCGCTGCCGGGCGGCAGGAACAATCCAGGCGCAGGCGCACCGGCAGGCGGCAAGCAGGCGTCCGGACCGGCGAAGGCGAAGGGGAAACGGCGCAAGGAAAGCCCGGCCGACGACGCGCCGCCGCCCAGGCCGAAACGCCGCGCCGGCAACAACAAGCGCAAGCGGCCGAGGCGCAGCGCGTCCTGAACGGGAGCCGCGCGGTGGGCGAGACCGTCGATCCCAGCATAGCGACCGAGCACGACGACGATGCGGCGGCGGCGATCGAGCTGGGGCGTCGCCTGTTTGCCGGGCGCTGCGACTTCGTGGCGGGCATCGCCTCCATGGATGCGCTGCCGCCGCCCGGCCTGCCCGAGGTCGCTTTCGCCGGTCGGTCCAATGTCGGCAAGTCGACCCTGATCAACGCGCTGACCGGCCGGCGGTCGCTCGCGCGGACATCGCGCACGCCCGGGCGCACCCGCCAGCTCAATTTCTTCGATCTCTGCGGCCGGCTGATGCTCGTCGACCTGCCGGGGTACGGCTATGCCAGGGCATCGAAGGCGGACATCGCGCAGTGGAACCGACTGGTCCGGGACTATCTGAGAGGACGCGCCGGGCTCAAGCGGCTCTGCCTCCTGATCGATGCCCGGCACGGGCTGCATGAGAGCGACCGCGCGCTGATGGCGATGCTGGACGAGGCCGGGGTGTCGTTCCAGGGCGTGCTCACCAAGTCCGACAAGACGAGCGGGAACGCGTTGGGGGACAGGGAGGACGAGGTGCGCGCGGACCTCGCCAGGCAGATCGCCGCCCATCCCCGGCTGATCGTCACCAGCGCGAGGACGCAGGCCGGCATCCAGGAGCTTCGGGCCGAACTCGCCGCTCTGGCGGGTGCGACACCCCTCGGCTAGAGTGCCGCGCCATGACCAAGCCTCCCGACACCGAGCGCGCGACGTGGCTCGAAAAGGCCGCGACGCTGTCCGAGGCGCTGCCCTACATGCAGGTCTATGCCGGGCGCACCTTCGTGGTGAAGTACGGTGGGCACGCGATGGGCGATCCGTCCCTCGCCGCGCAGTTCGCGCACGACATCGTCCTCTTGAAGCGGATCGGCATCGACCCGATCGTGGTCCATGGCGGCGGGCCTCAGATCGGCGAGATGCTGGAACGGCTCAAGATCAAGAGCGATTTCGTCAGCGGGCTCCGGGTGACCGACCAGGCGACGGTCGAGATCGTCGAGATGGTCCTCAGCGGCTCGATCAACAAGCAGATCGTCACCGCGATCAACCGGGCCGGCGGGGTGGCCGTCGGCCTGTCGGGCAAGGACGGGGACCTGGTGCGCGCGCGCAAGCTGCGCAAGGTCGACCGGGAATCCGATTCCAATATCGAGAAGGTGCTCGACCTGGGCCTGGTCGGCGAGCCCGTGGCGATCAACGCCGAAGTGCTGCTTACGCTGGAGCGGTCCTCCATCATCCCGGTCGTCGCGCCGATCGGCGTCGGCGAGGACGGCACCACCTACAACATCAACGGAGATACGGTCGCGGGAGCGATCGCCGCCGCCATGGGCGCGGCGCGGCTCTTCATGCTGACCGACATCGAAGGCGTGCTCGACCGCGATGGCAACCCGATCGCCGAGATGACGGCGCAGGAGGCGCGCGAAGGCATCCGCGACGGGTCGATCACCGGCGGCATGATCCCCAAGATCGAGACCTGCGTCGACGCCGTCGAGAACTCGGTGGACGCCGCGATCATCCTCGACGGGCGGGTGCCGCACGCGATCCTGCTCGAAGTGTTCACCGAGCGCGGCGTCGGAACCCTGATCCGCGCGGGGCGCAAGCCGTCTGCCGCCTGAAGCGCGCGGGTCGGGCTTCGAATCCATGGAACAGGATCGCGACAACGGAACCGGCTTCCTGGGCGAGATCGAGACCTGGGTCTTCGATCTCGACAACACGCTCTACCGGGTGCCGCCGCCGATGTATGCCGAGCTGGACAGGCGGATGCGCGACTTCGTGTCGGAGTTCCTCGGCGTCGACAGGGATGCGGCCTACGCGATCCAGAAGGAGTATTTCCGGAAATTCGGCCTGACGTTGCGCGGGCTGATGGTCGAGCATGGGCTCGATCCGAGGGAATACGAGAGCCATATGGGCGGCGGGCTCGACTACTCCGATCTCAAGCCCGATCCCCGGCTGCGGGACGCCATCGCGGCGCTCGACGGGCGCAAGGTGATCTATACCAACGCGTTCGCGAGCCACGCGAGGCTGGTCCTCGATCTGATCGCGTTGAGCGAGCATTTCGACGCGGTCTACGACATCGAGGCCGCAGGCTACCGGCCCAAGCCGGCGATCGAGAGCTACCGGGACCTCTGCGGGCGGTACGGGATCGATGCGGAAAGGGCGGTGATGATCGACGACATACCCCACAACCTCGAGCCGGCGGCCGAGATGGGGATGACGACGGTCTGGGTGCGCACCGGCGCCGCCTGGGACGAGGACGAGGCGGCGGGGCCGCATATCCACCATCAGACCCACGATATCGCGGCCTGGCTGGAGGACCTCGTGCCGCCATGTTGACAGGATCGCCCCGGCGGTGATTTTCTGCCGCCCCGCACCCTCTTGAGGCCGCAAGACGCATGAGCGAAGACTCGCTTCGATCGACCATCGACGACGCGTGGGAAGAACGCGATTCGATCTCGCCCGCGACCGGAGGCGCCCTGCGCGATGCCATCGAGGCCGCGCTCGACGGGCTCGATTCCGGGTCGCTTCGGGTCGCCGAGAAGATCGACGGAAGCTGGCGGGTCAACCAGTGGCTCAAGAAGGCCGTGCTGCTGTCCTTCCGGCTCTACGACACGGCGCCCATGCCGGGCGGGCCGTACGACCCCAATCGCGGGGCGACGCCCTGGTACGATAAGGTCTCCCCCAAGTTCGCCGGCTGGGACGAAGCGCGCTTCCGCGAGGCGGGGTTCCGCGCGGTGCCCAACTGCGTCGTGCGGCGCTCCGCCTATATCGCCCCCGGCGTCATTCTCATGCCGAGCTTCGTCAATCTCGGCGCCTACGTGGACCGGGGCACCATGATCGATACCTGGGCCACCGTCGGTTCCTGCGCCCAGATCGGCCGGAACTGCCACATCTCGGGCGGAGCGGGGATCGGCGGCGTGCTGGAACCGCTCCAGGCCGATCCGGTGATCGTCGAAGACGATTGCTTCATCGGCGCGCGGTCGGAGGTGGCCGAGGGCGTGCTGGTGGAGCGCGGCTCGGTTCTGTCGATGGGGGTTTTCATCGGCGCTTCGACCCGGATCGTCGACCGGGCCACGGGCGAGGTCCATTACGGCCGGGTACCGGAATATTCGGTCGTGGTGCCGGGTTCGCTGCCGGGGCGGACGCTCGCCGACGGCTCGCCGGGGCCCGGCCTCTACTGTGCGGTCATCGTCAAGCGGGTCGACGAGGGGACCCGGGCGAAGACCTCCATCAACGACCTGTTGCGCGATTGAGCGCTGCCGTAGACGCCGTCGAACTCGCCCGGGCGCTGATCCGGTGCCCGAGCGTCACGCCCGAGGACGGCGAATCCCAGAAGACGCTGGCCCGGGCGCTGGAACCGCTCGGCTTCGTTTGCCATAGCGTGACGTTCGAAGCGCCGGGAACGCCGGACGTGAAGAACCTCTACGCGCGTCTCGGCACCGGCTCCCCGAATTTCTGCTTCGCCGGCCATACCGATGTGGTTCCGGTGGGCGACCTCGACGCATGGACGGTGGACCCCTTCGGCGCGGAAATCCACGACGGCGTCCTTTACGGCCGCGGCGCCGCCGACATGAAGGGCGCGATCGCCGCCTTCGTCGGGGCCGTCTCCCGCTTTCTGCGCGCGAGGGGCGGCGCGTTCGACGGTTCGATCAGCCTGCTGATCACCGGCGACGAGGAGGGGCCGGCGATCAACGGGACGGTCAAGATGCTCCGCTGGATGGACGAGCGGGGAGAGCGGATCGACGATTGCCTAGTCGGCGAGCCGACCAACCCGACGCGGCTCGGCGAGATGATCAAGATCGGGCGCCGCGGCAGCCTGTCGGGCTGGATCACCGTGCGCGGCGTGCAGGGCCACACCGCCTATCCGCAGCTTGCCGACAACCCGCTGCCCCGACTGGCCCGGATGCTGTCCGCGCTTGCCGATACGCCCATCGACGACGGGACGGACCATTTCCAGCCGAGCAATCTGCAGCTGACCACCGTCGATGTCGGGAACGCCGCGACCAACGTCATCCCTGGCGTGGCCCGCGCCGCGTTCAACATCCGCTTCAACGACCTGCACAGCGGGGAGAGCATGCTTGCCTGGGTTCGCGACCGCCTCGATTCCGTGGGCGGCGAATACGAGCTGGAGACGCACCTGACCGGCGAATCCTTCCTGACGCCGCCCGGAAGGCTGAGCGACCTGATCCAGCAGGCGATCGGCACGGCGATCGACGGCGAGGCGGCGCTCAGCACGACGGGCGGCACCTCGGACGCGCGCTTCATCAAGGACTATTGCGCGGTCGCCGAATTCGGCGCGGTCGGCCAGACGATGCACAAGGTGGACGAGAGGGTCTCGCTCGCCGACCTCGACGCCCTCGGACGGATTTACGAGGGTGTGCTCCACGGCTACTTCCCGGGCTGAGAGCGGGATGGTCACCGGCACCGAAGTCGCCCGCGCGGTCTACGGCGCCTGGCGTCTGGCACTGCTGGACCGGAAAGGCCTCGATTTCTTCGACGGCACCGTCGAGGCCTATTGGAATTCCTTCTACGCCGCGGCGATCGTCGCGCCCGCCTACGCCTTGCTCCTGGTCCTTCGGCTGAGCGAGGTCGAGACGCGAGCCGGCCCTGTCGCGATTATGGCGGTCGAAGCTCTCGCCTACATCATCGGTTGGGTCGCGTTTCCGCTGATCATGATCTACGTGTGCGACCGCCTCGGCCGTTTCGACCGCTATCTCCGCTACATCGCCGCCCACAACTGGTCGAATGTCATCCAGATAGCGGTGTTCCTTCTCGTCACGATCTTCGCGAAGGGGTTTCTCGGCGGCGGGCTGGCGGTGTTCCTGGGCCTCTCGGCGACCGTCGCCATCCTGTTCTACCAGTGGTTCATCGCGCGCACCGCGCTCGAGGTCTCCGGCGGCCGGGCGGCGTCGATCGTGGGCCTCGACCTCTTGATCAGCATCCTGATCAACCTGATGAGCAACCGCTACCTGTAGGACGCGGCCCGTCAGTAGAGGACTTCCGTGAGGATGAGCCCGCAGGCCGGCGCGGTGGGGCCGCCCTTCGACCGGTCCCGGGCCTCCAGCGCGGCGGTCACGTCGTCGGCGCTCCACCGGCCTTCGCCGACCAGCTTCAGCGTTCCCACCATGTTGCGGACCTGGCGGTGCAGGAAGGACCGCGCGCGGGCCTCGATGCGGATTTCCTCTCCCTCCCGCGCGACGTCGAGAGCGTCGAGGGTCTTCACCGGCGAGCGCGCCTGGCAAAGGCTCGCCCGGAAGGTCGAGAAATCGTGCTTGCCCACGAGCCGCGCCGCCGCCTCGTTCATCGCCTGGGCATCGAGCGGGGTCCGGACCGGCCAGGCGCGGTCGCGGTCGGTTGTCAGGGGCGCGCGGCGGTTGACGATGCGATAAAGATACGCTCGCTGCCGCGCCGAAATCCGGGCATCGAAGTCCGGCTCGACCGCCGTCGCGTCGAGCACCGCGATCGGGTCCGGTCTCAGATGCGCGTTCAGCGCATCCGCCACGGTACCGGCCCGGGCTGCTTTTTCGAGATCGAAATGGGCGACCTGGCCGCTGGCATGCACCCCGGCGTCGGTTCGTCCGGCGCCGAACACGCGCGGCGTCTCCCCGGAAAACCGGGCGATCGCGGTTTCCAGCGCTTCCTGGATCGACGGACCGTTATCCTGGCGCTGCCAGCCGACGAAGCCGGTTCCGTCGTACTCGACGGTGATGCGCCAGCGGGTCACGCCGACTTCACGGGCAGGACCGTTCCCGCGGGGATCGGGAAGCCCCGCAGGAAGGCGCCGATGTCCACCGCCTGCTTTCCCGCGCGCTGAAGCCGCTCGAGCCGGAGAGCGCCGGAGCCGCAGGAGATCGCCGAGCCGTCGGCGATCGCCGTACCCGGCGGCAGCGCGGCACCGGGCGCCGGACGGGCCGCCAGCACCCGGACCCTGGTACCGCCGGCCTCGAACCACGCTCCCGGGTGCGGACTGAGCGCACGCACCTGACGGGCGATCTCGACGGCGGGGCGGCGCCAGTCGATCCTGGTCTCCGCACGGTCGATCTTAGCGGCGTAGGTCGCGCCCTCGTCCGGCTGCGGGCGTGCGCGGCAACGGCCTTCCGCCATTTCGGCCAGCGTTTCGACGATGAGGCCGGCGCCCATTCCGGCGAGCGCATCGTGAAGCGCGCCCGCGTCGTCCGCCGGTCCGATGGCAAGCCGCCGCTGCGAGAGGATTCCGCCCGTATCGAGCCCTTCGTCCATTTGCATGACGGTGATCCCGGTCTCCTCGTCGCCGGCCATGATGGCGCGCGGGATCGGCGCCGCGCCGCGCCATCGCGGCAACAGCGAGGCATGGATGTTGACGCAGCCGAG